>NZ_VPDG01000004.1:0-255167 GCF_013417805.1 Acinetobacter sp. YH12226
ATGATCAAACTCTTCAGTTTAAAATCAGTAGCACCTTAAAGGGTGCCAATCTTGGCTCATCAATTTTCTGACAAATATTTCTCAAATAAACTTCGAGTAATTTCTACCATCAATCAATGAAAATAATTTCGATCAATCAACCAGTAAAAATCCACACAAGTTGTTCTTCATAATCTCTTAATGATCTTCTTAAAACCTCGTCAGTTTCAAGCTCCAACCCAATCACTTAACGTTTCGTTTCATGCATTGCGTTGGTGTGCTGCGTATTCTATACAGTTTCAAAACGAGCGCAAGGGCTTTTCTTAAAAATATTCAAAAAAACCAATCATGCGTTTATTTTTTAATCTAAAAGGCTATTTTTAACACTTTTTTGCGTTTTTCTAGCTAATTCCGCATGAAAAGTTTAAGCAAATGTTAATTTTCTAGCCTTCATCTCATAAAAAAAGATCACCTCAATGGTGATCTTTTTGATTCTTCATCAAAATATTTTAATTTGTCTGCTCAGCGAGCCAAGTCATGAATTTTTGACGTTCAGCTTTAGAAGCTTTCTGCCATAATTGAATCAGCTGCTGATCATTCTGTTCTACTGACTGAGTATATATAGCTGCCGGTTGATGAACTGGTGTCGCGGCTTGAGTTGTCATATCTACTTTTTTAGTCAATACGCGATTTCCAAACCATGGTTTCGCTGAATCTTTAGCGCCCGTCTGCTGGACTAAGAGCTGATTTTTCGCATCATATAGGCCAATAATGGGCTGATCTTTATATTTTTGCGCTGCATCAAAATCTTTAGGCGCCTGAATAAGTGCTAAACGGTAAGTTTCACCATCTTTAAGGCTTGGTGTTTTTACCGTAACCACACCTGACTTTAAAATGTCATGTGAATTGTCTGAATGCTGGAAAAATTCGTTATAGCGTACGCTGATCGCATTTACACCTGCATCCAAGCTATAAGTCTGATTAGAACGTAATAGACCCGAGTTCACCTCTTGATCATTTACGGCAACAATTTTTATTTCTTCAGGTACTGTGACGGTCACTGCCGAAAAAACTGGTGTGCTAAACAGAAACACTGCTGCAGTTGCCGCAATACGTAAACCCATATCCTATACTCATTTTTGGTTGTTTATTAAAAATTAGCTGCACTATGCCGCGTCTAAATGACAATCTTATGACAAAAGCTGGAGCGATACAGCCTGTGTTTTTAGCATTTATTTAGCTAGACATATCACATCATATCTAAATACAACTCTAAGACATAAAAAAGAAGCATCAAAGTGCTTCTTTTTTATAACCTAAAATCGTTTACGCAAAGGTCTTAAAGCGTTCTGCATCATCCATAAAGGTTTTTTCACCTGCAGGAGCTTCAATCGAACCAAATACCAGTTGAGCGCGAAGTTTCCAGTGAGATGGAATCTCGAAAGTTTGTGCAACTTCTTCATCAATAATTGGATTGTAGTGCTGCAATGAAGCACCGATATTTTTTTCTGCCAAAGCGGTCCAGGTTGCAAACTGTGCAATAGCGGAAGAATGCTCAGACCAGACTGGGAAGTTATCTGCATAGAGTGCAAACTGCTCTTGCATCGACTTCACCACATTCTGATCTTCATAAAACAGAGCGGTTCCATAACCTGCTGCAAAAGCATTGATCTTGCTATTGGTTGATTCAAATGCATCTGCTGAAACAAGGTCACGTAAAGTTTCACGTACAATATGCCAGAAGGTATCATGTGATTGACCAAATAAAATCACCACACGCGAGGTTTGCGAGTTAAAAGATGACGGACTGTGCTTCACCGCATCTTTAATGATTTTCTCAATTTCTGCTTGATCCAGATCTACATTTTTTCCAATTGAATAAATGCTACGGCGTTGTTTGATTTGATCTAAAAATGCCATGAACCCACCTCTGTATATTTTGGTTATTTGAAAATCGATAAAGTTATATTACGTGCTTTAAGCACCCAAGACAGGTGCATTTCGATAACAATGTGTTTTATTTATAGAACAATCAGATTTAGATCTGAGTAGCGTATTTGTATCTGATTTTATCCGCAGCTTCCATGCTGTCACATATAAAGTGTTCTATAAACTTTTAATTAAATACTTTGAAACGATGCTGATCCGGTTTTTGTAATTTTTCTTCTACTGTTTGTTCAATTGATCCAAAGCAAAGTTGGGCTCGCAACAACCAGTTCTTTTCAATTTCAAAATGCTCAGCGACCCTTTCATCAATCAGTGGATTGTAGTGCTGTAAGGATGCCCCTAAGCCAGAATCTGCCAGCGTCGTCCACACAGCAAATTGCGCCATACCGGAAGTTTGTTCCGACCATGCTGGAAAATCTTCACTATTTAATGGCATTTTCTTTTGTAATTGTTGAATCACGGCTTGATCTTCATAAAACAAAACCGTGCCATAGGCAGCAGCATATTGATTCAACTTGATTTCCATTCCTTCGTAAATAGATGCCGGCATATGCTGACGCTGTACCTGTTTCACAATTTCCCAGAATTGATGATGAGAATCTGCAAATAACACCACAATGCGCGTAGTTTGAGAATCATAAGCCGAAGGGCAACTGCGCACTGCTTCCTGAATGATTTCGCCAAGATAAGTCTGACTATAATGTACCCGCTTACCGAGTTGATCGATACTACGGCGCTTTTTCAATTGATCGACAAAAGTCAGTTCTAAATCACCATTCAGTTTATTTTTTCTTGAAAATTTAAAATCCTTGGTTATATCGCTTGTTAATACCTGACCAAGCTTATTTAGCAATGCCATTTTCTACCCCACAAAAAACAAGCCAAATCAGCTTAGAAAATCCCCTACAATTATAAGGCCTTTATTAAGATAGGCAGATTTAGTGGTGGTTTTATTGTCGGTTTTTACAACACTCGAACTGGCTAAAAACAATAAACTCCGCACTTGGCGGAGTTTATGTGAAGCATTGCGCATTATTTATTTTTCAGTTTCAAATAATGCAGCAACAAAAGATTTGGCAGAGAATGGACGCAAGTCATCAATTTTTTCGCCCACACCAATAAAGCGAATCGGCACATGAGTACGACTGGCGATATTAAATAGGACACCGCCTTTGGCAGTACCATCAAGTTTGGTAATGGTCAGACCCGTCAAGCCTACCGCCTCATCAAACATCTCGACCTGATTAATGGCATTCTGGCCAGTACCGGCATCGACCACCAACATGACTTCATGCGGTGCAGTGGCATCAATTTTCTGCATCACACGTTTTACTTTGGTCAATTCCTGCATCAAATGACCTTTGTTATGCAAACGACCCGCTGTGTCTGCAATTAATACATCTACACCCTTGGCCCGAGCACTTTCAAAAGCATCGAAAATGACCGAAGCCGAGTCAGCACCATGACCTTGAGCCACGACTGCAATATTATTACGCTCACCCCAGATCTGTAGCTGTTCCGTTGCAGCTGCACGGAAAGTATCACCTGCTGCCAGCATAACAGTCTTGCCTTCACCTTGCAGACGTTTTGCCAACTTGCCAATGGTAGTCGTTTTACCGACACCATTCACACCAACCACCAGAATCACATAAGGCGATTTATTCGGATCAATGTGTAGCGGTTTTACTCGTGGTGCCAATAAAGCCACCAGTTCTTCCTGAAGCGCTTTATAGAGTGAATGTGAGTAGATCAAATCACCACGTGCCGTACGTTCAGTCAGGTTAGCGATAATGGTCTTGGTTGCTTCCACGCCAATATCAGCCACCAGAAGCTGCTCTTCGACTTCTTCTAATAATTCATCATCAATTTCTTTACCACCAATCAGGATATTTACCATCCCATCGGCAAGGTTTTTACGGGTTTTGGTTAAACCCACTTTCATACGGCTAAAGAAGCCACCTTTCGCCGCAGAATCTTCATTTTCATTTTCTGTTTCGACAGGTGCAGAAACCACAACGGTTTCGCTTGGCGTTTCTACGATAGGCACATTGACCGCAGGTAAGCTCGGTAATGTGACATCATCATCTCCGATATCAGCATCAATCAAAAATTTGTTTTGCCCATTAGATTGCTGTTGCATGCCGAATCCTTGAAAAGCATTGCGTTAAAAACCCAGATTCTACCATAACTTGCCTGCTTTGCAGCTAGCAATGCAAATGCTGGACAAACATACCAAAAAGCTACAGCTCTCGGTTGCTTTCAAGCACACATTTATTAAAAATAACTCTAAATACAAATGCCTATTTCAGGAGATCTAGTGTTCATCACCTTTTTGACTATCTCCTCTTTCTCGCAAATGATCAGACAGACGCTTTATCCACTCGGTGCAGCGGTATTGTTTAGTCTGAGCTTTAGCCCGGCCCAGGCACAAACCCGAAGCGAATTATCACGGACTACTTTTGAAACCACTTTAAGTAACGGTTTAAAAGTCATCATTCGGGAAGACCATCGTGCGCCCATGGTAATGACACAAATCTGGTACAAAGTCGGCAGCAGCGATGAATCTGGAAATATTCTAGGAGTTTCACATGCACTTGAACATATGATGTTCAAAGGCACCCATAAAGTTCCAAATGACGAATTTACCCGCCTGAGCCGGATTTATGGCGGCAGTATCAATGCAGCTACCTTTACCAATTACACCAATTATTATCAGCTCTATCCTAAAGCCTATTTTCCTATGGCGCTGGAACTTGAGTCTGACCGTATGAGTAATTTACTGCTTCGACAGCAAGACTTCGAGCCAGAAATTAAAGTCGTTATGGAAGAACGGCGCCAACGCACCGATGACAATCCTCGGGCGCAAGCCTTTGAACGGTTTAAATGGATCAGTTATCCGACCAGCCATTATCGCCAACCGGTGATTGGACACATGAAAACCCTGAATAATATTCAGTTGAATGATGTCAAAAAATGGTATCGGGACTGGTACAGTCCGAATAATGCCATTCTGGTGATTGTGGGGAACGTAGAATCTGAAGCTGCTTTGGCTCAGGTACAAAAATATTTTGCTGACATTCCCGCACGCCCAATACCAGCACGCAATGATGTACTGGAGTTTGAGCGTTTGGGTTATCGGCATATGGAAATTAATAGCAGTGTTCAAGTGCCCAATCTGTACATGACCTGGAATGTAAAATCCCTTGGCACTGCCAAAAACCCCCAAGATGCTTATGCCTTGACCATTATTCGCAGTCTTTTGGACAGTGGCATTTCTTCGCGCCTGCAAGACCGATTGGTACGTGATCGTAAAATTCTGACCTCTGTCAGCGTTTCTTATGATCCCTATAATCGCGGCGACAGCCTGTTTGGTATTTCTGCCTTACCTGCGCCGGGCATCTCTTTGCAAGAAGCACAACAAGCAATTCAGGATGAAGTGGATTTACTTAAAACTACAGCGATGACCCAACAGGAAGTGGATCGTATCAGTACCCGCTTTATTTCCAATTTGATCTATAGCCAGGATGATATTGCCGGACAAGCCAAAATGATTGGAAATCTAGAGGTCAATGGCTTGAGTTATCGCCTGATGGATGAATTACCGAAACACTTTGAAAGTGTCAGCGTTCAGGATATCCAGCGTGTCGCAAACGCCTATTTTGTACGTGAAAATCTCAGCACGCTTTATCTCTCTCCTGAACAAAACACCCAGCAACGGGGATTATAATGCTTCAACTTCGTTCATTTTTGTTTATTTCAATTTTAAGTCTTAGCTCGGCTACCCATGCAGAAAACTATCTGGATCCCCAGCCTAACCAAAATGATAATCCGAGTCAGTTACAGTCTATCCCTTTGCTGCAAAGCTTAAAAAATATTAATCAGCAACGGGATTTTCAGGCGCCTTATATTCATGATCTAAACAATCGCTACAAAGTACGCACGCTGTTTGTTGAAACGCAAGATCTTCCCATGGTAGATATCCAGCTGACCTTTAATGCCGGTTCGGCCCGTGATCAGGAAATTGCCAAAGGCCTATATGGTCTATCCAATATGGCAGCCAAGTTGATGCGTGAAGGAACCGACAAATATAGCGCCAATCAGGTGGCGGAAGTTTTTGACCAAACCGGAGCACAATTCAGCGTACAAGCCTATCGGGATATGTTTGTGGTTCGTCTGCGTACGCTTTCAGACCCGGAAAAACTGGAACCCGCATTGGGCATGCTGATGGAGGTTCTCAAGAATGCATCATTTAAACCATCCAGCATTAATCTAGCTTTAAGCAATACCCAAGTGGGACAAAAACAGCTGCAGGAAAATCCAAGCCGACTCATGGATATCCGTTTTTATCGTGCCCTATATGGTCAACACCCTTATGCAGAACCAATCACTGGTACCCAAGGCAGTACCAAGAAAATTAACGCAGAATTATTGAAAAAATTTCGTGATCAGTTTTTGGTGGCGCAAAATATGAATATTTCCATTACTGGAAAACTCAGCCCGAAACAGGCACTGGAACTGTCTGAACGCATTGCCGGTAATTTACCCCAAGGGCAAAAAGCAGTGCGATTGCCACAACCTGAAACTCAATCTGGTTTTGAAGTGGTACATCTACCCTATAACTCGTCTCAGGCGCATGTCACCTTTGGGCATTTAGGCCCAACTCGCTTTACTGAAGATAAACTGGCTTTAGAGGTCGCCAATCGCATGTTTGGCGGTAGCGGATTTAATGCGGTATTGATGCAGGAACTGCGGGTGAAACGTGGTTTTACTTATGGCGCTTATAGTTCGTTGAGCTTTAGTCAGGCACCCGGCGTATTCAGCTTTAAGTATTCTACGCGTCAGGATCAACTGCTAGACAGCATTCAGGTCGCACATCAAGCATTTATCAACTTTGTCAGTCAGCCTATTGATACTCAGCGTCTGGAAGAAACCAAAGCAGGCATGTTACGTGCTTTTCCTAATAATTACAGCAGTAATGCCACAATTAATGCCCAGCTAGGCAATATGGGTTTTTATAGTGAGCAAACTGATTATTTATCCAGTTATCCAGAACGCTTGGCTAGAATCACAGCGGCAGATGTACAAAATGCAGTACGCAAGCATTTTCATCCTGATCGCTTAACCCTGGTGGTCGTCAATAAAGAACTGGATCAAAATGCTTTGAAAATGCGTTTGGAACAGAATTTAAGGGATGCCAATTATTACTTACCAATAAACCCTATGCCTAAGGCATCTCCACAGAGACCGGCGGAAGCTGACGTGCCCGTAACGACTCCTGCTGATAAGCCTGCATCAATTTAAGATATTGCCCACGACGGATATGCTGCTGCTCTAACAAGGCGAGTGCCATATCTTGGGTTTGGGGAAGGTTTTGCTGTTTAGACAGTTGTTGAATCTGGGTGACTTGGGAAAGGCTAAGCGGACGATATAAAGCAAATGCGGCTAAAAGTAGAATGACCGCAATAATAAAAATAACCACACTGTTATAAATCTGTTCCAGTTTGATTCTGCTGAAAAATTGGCTTAGTTTTTCTGTATCTATAGACATACACTACCTCAGGTTAGAGGTAGTGTATGGTCGCAGCTACATAAGTTCAAGTCAGCGCACTGAATATTCATAAGAGCTGAATCCTGCTATTTCGAGGACTAATTCATGATTCTGGTAATAATTGTTGAATACAGTACCAATGCAACAACAAGCAATACCAGTGCAATTGCAAATTTACTTAAGCCGGCTTCTGCTTCAGGCGGATGTAAGCGATCCTCATCTGCAATTCGGACCAGCTCACCATTATAGAGTTTATAAAACTGCTCACGCTGGTTTTCATCCAGCGCACGAGTAAAATCATATACTTCTTTACGTTGTGCCAGCCCATAATCGCCTAGATGGGTATGTTTACTGAATATAGCTTGATCGAGTTTTTTACGATGCAAATCGGCAAGTTCCATAATTTGACCTGCAGTCGGAGGCATATCAAATTTCACACCATCTAAAGTTCTTGTCATCATGGCCTTCTCCTTATTGTTTGCTATCCATTTACAATGTAGCTTAATAATATTTATAGTTGTGTATAGTTTAATCAGTTAAACTATAACTGAAGTAAACGAATAAAATCGAATAGTTGACTTTTCCATTATTTTGTAATATTAGTTTAACAATACTAATTTATATTTGTATTTAGACTAAATAGTCTATCCTGTAATCATAATTAAAATTAAGGAGTTTTTATATGATACATCAACTCTCTCAACACGATCTGGAACATCTGTACGCAGATGCCGTGAATACCATTCAATCGCAAATGAACTTTGCTGATGCGGTAAAACAGCTTGAAGAAGCCGCTCGTGCTGGCCATGGTAAAGCAGCGCTTTTTTTAGCAGAACTTTATTATCAAGGTTTCCGTGTAGAACGAGATTCACTCAAAGCCCAGTACTGGCAAAACATGGCCACCATGCAAGCATAAAGAAACGTCACCTAGGTGGCGTTTTTTTCAGCCCTTTTTTCAATAAATAGCAATCAATACATATTTTCTTACGAATCCTTGCAAAGCTGAAACAGTAATTTCATATAAAGTTCCTAGAATAGAGCCTGAACTCCAATAGCACTTTATTCTAATGAAACCACGAAAAATTATTCAATTTGATCCGATCTGCAAAAACTTTCTGTTAAAGATCACGATGCTTAAATCTTTGATGAATTGTGGCGAGCTATGGGGCGCATATCACCAAGGCTGGGCGATGATGCGTGACCAGGAAGATTGTATCTTTCCATTCTGGCTCAATCCGCTGGATGCTAAAAATTATGCCCAGCAACATTGGCCGGATTACATTCCGCGTAAAATCAATTCTGAAGATTTTGAAAATGCATTATTGCCGACCCTGTCTCGACTGAATGTTACGCCAGCCCTGTTCAACACCAATGGAACCAAACTCAAACTGACTGCTGCACAGATGCGTCATCTGTTTTTTTCGCAACAAAGACTGCACATTGCTTAAATAACATGCTATTTATAAAGACTAAAACCTAAACACTTAGAGATGTTCAGGTTGAATACATACTCTAGGATTAATAATAAATTGACCAATAAGGATGATTAAGCATGACCAATGTGGCACAGGTGCTCAGTGAAAAAACACATCAAGCTATTTATACCATCCGTCCAGATTCTACCGTTTTAGAGGCCATCACTTTGATGGCAGATAAAGGAATCGGGGCGCTTGTGGTAACCCATGAAGACAACGTGGTGGGGATTTTGTCAGAGCGGGATTACACGCGTAAGATCGCCCTGATGCAAAGAACCTCATTCGACACCACTGTTAATGAAATCATGACCTCTAAAGTGATTACCGTAAATACAGCTACTAGCGTAGAAGACTGTTTATCTTTGATGACTGAACGCCACCTACGCCACTTACCTGTGGTCGAACATGAAAAACTGATCGGTCTGATTTCAATTGGGGATTTGGTCAAGGCCGCCATGGATGACCAACGCAAATTGATTGAACAGTTACAGCAATATATCTCAGGTTAAAACATCATCTAGCTTTCTCTAAGGCATTTGAAGATCACTTAAATGATACAAAATAAAGTTTTATATCTGATGCATAAAAAATCCCGGCACATGTACCGGGATTTTTTATATGAACATTTTGACTAAAATCAGTTGAGACCTAATTTTTCTGCAACATAATCTGAGTCTTTATCACCACGACCCGATAGGTTCACTACAATCTTGATATCTTTTGGCAATTTACCAGCTTCACGAATGGCCCAAGCCACCGCATGCGAACTTTCTAGTGCAGGTACAATGCCTTCTACACGTGACAAGGTCATGAATGCATCCAGACATTCCTGATCGGTCGCAGTCGTGTACTCTACCCGACCCAAATCTTTCAGCAAGCTATGCTGCGGCCCCACACCCGGATAATCCAGACCAGAAGCAATTGAATGCACTGGCAATGGCTCGCCCTGTTCATCTTCTAGCACATAACAGGCCATACCATGTAACTGGCTCGGTTTACCTAAGGTCAAAGTAGCTGAATGCATATCGGTATCTAAACCATGACCTGCCGGCTCAACGCCAACCAGTTTCACATCGGGTTCATTTAAAAATGCAGTGAATGCGCCTACTGCATTAGAACCACCACCAACACAGGCAACAACATAATCAGGATTTGCACCAAAACGTTCATTGGCCTGAACTTTAATTTCATCGCCAATAATCGACTGGAAGTCACGAACCATCATCGGGAATGGGTGCGGTCCAACCACCGAACCGATAGCATAGATGTAATTTTTCGGATCTTTCAAATATTCTTCAAAAGCACTGTCGACTGCATCTTTGAGTGTGGCTGTACCGCGAGTCACAGAAATCAGCTTGGCACCCAGAATTTTCATCTTGACGACGTTTGGATGCTCTTTTTCAATATCTACTTGCCCCATATGAATTTCACATGGGATACCCACCAAGGCACATGCAGTTGCCAAAGCAACACCATGCTGGCCGGCACCGGTTTCTGCAATGACTTTGGTCTTGCCCATATATTTCGCAAGTAAAGCTTCACCCAGACAATGATTGATCTTGTGCGCCCCGGTATGGTTCAGATCTTCACGTTTCAGATAAATCTGCGCCCCGCCAAGCTGTTCAGAAAGACGTTTGGCATGAAATAAAGGACTTGGGCGACCGACATAATGGGCAAACAGATCTTTCAATTCATTCTGAAACTCTTCAGTCTGACGAATTTCCTGATAGGCCATATTAATATCATCCATGGCCTGTTTCAGATCGGGTGGAATAAACTGACCGCCATACTGACCAAAAAAACCCTCTTCATTCGGTAACGCAATACCATTAATTTGATGAGCCATAATAATTCCTGAATATTGGAATAAGGTATAACAAGTGACTTTATACTAGAATAATTCGTTTTAAAGCACTAATAACTATAGATAAAGTCACTTATAGATAAATGGAATCAACGCGCCAGATATTTGGTCATATCCTCAATGCCTTTTAAGGTCATTGGAAACATATGATCTTCAAAGATTTGCTTAATCAGACCAATAGTATGCGTGTAATGCCAGTATTTTTCTTCTTCAGGATTGAGCCAGGCGGTTTTATCAAAATGCTGACGCAGACGCTGTAACCAGACCTGTCCTGCTTCATCATTCATGTATTCGACCGAACCACCGACGGAGTTCAACTCATAGGGTGCCATGCTGGCATCACCCACTACAATCACCCGGTAATCCCGTCCATAGGTATTGAACAGATCCCAAGTATTCATGCGCGAGCTGGAACGACGGACATTATCTTTCCAGACATAGTCGTACAGACAGTTATGGAAATAGAAATATTCCAGAGTCTTAAATTCGGTTTTGGCGGCGCTAAACAGTTTTTCACACTGAGCGATATGTGCATCCATCGATCCGCCAATATCAAACAGCATTAGTACTTTAATACGGTTACGGCGCTCCGGTACCAATTGTACATCCAGAATACCCTGCTTAGCCGTTTCACGAATCGTACCATCAATATCCAGTTCTTCGGCTGCACCCTGACGGGCAAACTTACGCAAACGGCGCAATGCCATCTGCATCTGGCGGCTACCCAAAATCTGCTCATCGTCCAGATTGCGGTATTGACGCTGCTCCCAGACTTTCACCGCAGAACGCTTACGCCCCGGCCCGCCAATACGCACACCTTCAGGATGATCGCCATAAGCACCAAAGGGTGAAGTCCCACCGGTACCAATCATCTTGTTACCACCCTGATGTTTTTTATGCTGTTCGCGCAGGCGCTCTTCCAGCATTTTCATCAGTTCTTCCAGGGAACCGGCCTTTTTCAGCTCTTCGCGCTGCTCCGGGGTCAGATGCTTCTCGAGTAATTCGAGATCAAACCAGTCTTTGGGCAGCTTATGCACCTGATTTAGCAGCTCATCCAGATCAAAGGTCGCGATACCATCAAAATAGTCTTTCATGGCGCGATCGAACTTGTCGAAATAGCGCTCGTCCTTGACCATTATAGTTTTGGCAAGCTGATAGAACTCGTCCTGATCGGCAAAGACCAGTCCTGCGGCAACTGCCTGATTGAGATCAATCAGTTCGCGGGTCGATACCGGTACACCGTATTTGCGTAAGGTATAAAACAGTCGCACAAACATGCGTGTTTCTCCCTTAACGACGTGACATAAATGCTAGACGTTCGAGCAACTGCACATCTTGCTCATTCTTGATTAATGCACCGTACAAAGGTGGAATTGCTTTAGATTTATCAGTATTGCGCAGAATATCTTCCGGCATGTCGTCAGCCATGAGTAGACTGAGCCAGTCGATCAGTTCAGACGTTGAAGGTGGTTTTTTTAAACCCGGAATCTGGCGCAATTTAAAGAAAACCTGTAAGGCTTCATTCACCAGTGTGGTCGAAATATTGGCAAAATGCACATCAATGATTTCACGCATGGTGGCTTCATCTGGGAATTCGATGTAATGGAAGAAGCAACGACGCAGGAAAGCATCTGGCAATTCTTTTTCATTATTTGAGGTAATGATCACGATTGGGCGCTGAGTTGCGGTAATGGTCTCGCCTGTCTCGTACACATAGAACGACATTTTATCGAGTTCATGCAGCAAGTCATTTGGAAACTCGATGTCTGCCTTGTCAATTTCATCAATCAGCAGAACACAGCGTTCTTCACTGGTAAATGCTTCCCACAATTTGCCCGGCTTGATGTAGTTCTTGATGTCATAGACACGGTCATCACCCAACTGGCTATCGCGCAAGCGCGATACTGCATCATATTCATACAGACCTTGCTGTGCTTTGGTAGTAGACTTGATGTGCCAGGTGATCAATTTTAAACCCAGACTTTGTGCGACTTGCTCGGCCAGTAAAGTCTTACCTGTACCCGGCTCCCCTTTGACCAGCAACGGTTTTTGCAAACTGCGTGCAGCTTTCACCGCAAGTTTTAAACTGTCAGTCGCGATGTACTGATCGGTACCTGAAAATTGTTGAATATCAGCAGACATGATTGAACCTTATTTTTTACTTACAGCGGTGAACTTTTCTCGTGAACACGAATATTGCTTTTGTTCGACACATAAGTCGACCAGCAATAGCCAATCACAGATCCGATCCCAATGACAAATAAAATAAGTGACGCATTAATCCAAACCAGGGATTGCTCTTTGGTCAACACCCCAAATAACAGACCGAAGATCGCAGGTGCAATAGAAGCATTCGCCCCCTCAGATACCGTCGGTGTCAACAGAATGGCAAAGGCCACAATCCACAAAAAACCGCCCATAGGTTTAGGTAGACGTTTGGTTACGCCATACCAGCACCATAAAGCAATCAGGCTGCCGAGCAAATAAACTGCTACGGCAATGCTCTGTTCAGGAATTGAGTCTAATACAGCCACATAACCATTCATTTCACAACTCCTGAATTAACATTAAGCACCGCGTAAACCTTCTGGTGCGACCGCATTTGGATCAATCAAGCCTTCTGGTGGCATTTGCAGGAAGAAACCGCGGGTTTCAATAGAATCCATGACATGCAAGACATTGGCACGTGCCAGTTTACGTGATTCGCTTAATTCAAGATGCATGACAAAAGTCGCACGTCCAAATGCTGCCTGTACTGCTTCAGTCAATACGCTTAAAGGTTCGAATGTTTCAGCTTCGCTTTCATTCGCAGGACGCGCCACATACAGATACATTTCACTTTTTTTACTGGATTTGTAGATAGACACTTGCATATTTCAAACGACTTTTCTGGAAAAACAACCGCAAGGATACATCAAAAAAAAGACAGAAACATTAGCCACGTCTCATGCATCAGTCGTGATTTTGTATAATTGCTTTTTCTTTAACCAATCCTGTAGCTAATCACTCGCTGACTTTCATCTGGGTAGACAGATAAGATTCGTCCTGATGCAATACCTGAATCAGTGGCCGAGTTAATAACTCATAGCGCCACCCAAGCAGATAATCCGGCAGATCCTGTTCATCCTTGTGAAAAACTACATGCTGATACAGTGCATTCAACCATTTCTTGCGCATCAGCACTTCTTTCGGAATTGAGGTTTCATTGACGACATTCTGAATAATTGAATCAATTTTTTCGCCGATATCTTTGGAAGAATGGCGAATTGGACGTGCCAGACGTAAAGGCCAGTTTGCCGGCTCCGGCAGGAATTTCAGTAAATCTAAAATGGTTTTGCCATGCTCACGAACCACATTCGAACGAATGTCTTTCACATGACTCAGCTGGAAATTATTGCGCGGGAATTTTTCCACCAGATCAATCATGCTGGCATTTTTCAAAATGAAACTGCGTGGCTGATTCAGTGCTTTGGCAATCTGATCACGCCAAACCATTAATTGCTGCAATTGCATCAGCTGACGGCGTGAATGCCGGTAATTGCCGACATCCTGATACAACAAGGCAGTTGGGGTATCTTCGCCAATTTCCTGAGTCAGAAAACGGCAATCTTGCAAGGCAAAATCCAGCAGATCTTTCGAATCCAGATCCTGTTTAATTTTCTCTGACAGTTGCACCAGATAATGCACATCATTGGCAGCATAGAGCAACTGTTCGGAACTGAGTGGACGCGCCAACCAGTCAGAACGGGTCTGGTCTTTTTCGATATCGACTTCCAGCATCTGCTTCAATGCATTTTGATAGCTGACTTGCAGACCATGCCCAAGAAAAGACATGCCAACCTGAGTGTCAAATACATTACTCAGCGATTTCTTCTGGGTATAGTGATAGATCAGGTCGATATCTTCACTACAAGCGTGAAAAATATTCTGCTGTGCGTTAAAAATTTTATTAAGGAACTCAGTCAGATCCAGCGTGGTTCCATCCAACAAATAGACCTTGTTGTCTACATTAATCTGAAAAACACCCAGCTTAGGCCATAAGGTATCAACCTTGATAAACTCGGTATCCAGCCCATAAACTGAATTCTGATCCATCAGCTTCAGTACATGAGTTAAGTCGTTTTGATGTTGAATAAATTGAAACATAGAACTGAGTCTAAGATTAGATTCTCGATAGATCCATATTAACTGATCTATAGAATTTTTGTATAAAAAATAACGTCAATTCTGCCCTATTTCCTAAAAAATGGCGCTTACTTATCAGGATTTATATTCTAATTAATATCTTTTTTATATTAAAACTAACAAGATATTTAAGCTTAGCTTACTTCATGCGCATCCGGTTATGTACTGCCTGACTCAAGGTATGACTGTCGACATATTCCAGCTCACCACCTTGTGGTACGCCTTGGGCAATTCGGGTCATCTGGATCGGCAAATGCTTACTGGCCTCAACCAGATAATGCGCCGTAGCCTGACCTTCTACCGTGGCATTGGTTGCCAGAATCACTTCTTTCACCTGACCATTGGCCAAACGATGCAATAAGTACGGAATACCGATTTCTTCGGGACCAATACCATCCAGTGGCGATAAATGTCCGCCCAATACATGATATTTACCTCTGAAACTACCACTTTGCTCAATCGCCATGACATCTGCAGGTGATTCCACTACACAGAGCAGTTCATCATCACGATCCAGAGAGCTGCAAATATTGCAGACTTCGTCTTCGGTCAGAGAATGACAGACTGAACATTCATGAATGTGATTGGTTGCCTCAGTCAGCGCATGTGCCAGACCAATAGCACCCTCACGATTTTTCATGATCATATGCAATGCCATACGTTGAGCCGATTTTGGCCCAACGCTTGGCAAAATGCGTAATGCTTGAACGAGTTGATCAAAACGATCACTAAACATTGCGCATTCTTCCTTAGAACATACCTGCAAGACCAGGCGGTAAACCCATACCTGAGTTCGCTGCTTTCATTCTTTCGTCAGATACCACTTCTGCCTGACGTGCTGCATCATTCATTGCTGCTGCAATCAGGTCTTCGATCATGTCTGGATCATCCTGAAGTAATTCAGGATTGATTTCGATACGCTTCACTACGTTACGGCAAGTCATGGTTACTTTCACCAGACCGCCACCCGCCTCGGCATGCACTTCAGTTTGCGCAAGCTCTTCTTTGGCTTTTTTTACGTTGTTTTCAACTTCTTTCTGCATGCGCTGAGCTTGCTGCATCAACATGTTAATGTTCATAAATATCTCCGAACATAAATTTATAAAATTAAATCAGGTCTAAACCGCGACGAATATCCTGGATAATATCACCAATCTCTTCCAAACCAACAGATACGCGAATCAAACCTTCGCGAATACCGGCAGCTTCTTTGGCTTCAGGCGACAATTTACCATGTGTCGTGGTTGCCGGATGGGTAATGGTCGATTTCACATCGCCCAAATTACCGGTAATCGAGATAAACTGGGTATTGTCGATGACAGTCCATGCTTCCTCACGGCCACCTTTGACTTCAAAAGACACAATACCGCCAAAACCGCTCTGCTGTTTGGCTGCCAGTTCATGACCGACATGTTCAGGCAAGCCCGCATAATATACTTTTTCCACTTTTGGATGCTGGTTCAAAAATTCAGCCAGTTGCTGAGCACTTGCCGAATGTTCACGCATACGTAAACGTAGTGTTTCCAAGCCTTTCAGGAAAACCCAGGCATTGAATGGGCTCATTGATGGGCCGGTAGTACGCACATAACCGAAGATTTCTTCTAGTAACTTGTGATTACCAACAACAGCACCACCTAGCGCACGGCCTTGGCCATCCAGATATTTAGTCGCAGAATACACCACCAGGTCTGCACCAAATTTGAGTGGTTGTTGTAACACCGGTGTACAGAAGCTGTTATCAATCGCCAGCAAGGCATCATTGGCATGCGCAATATCAGCGAGTCCCTGTATATCGGCTACTTCCGCTAAAGGATTCGATGGAGATTCAACAAAGAGAATTTTTGTTTCAGGCTTGATGGCATTTTTCCATGCATCAAGATCGGTCAAATCAACGAAATCAACGCTGACGCCAAATTTTGCGACATATTTTTCAAACATGGAAACCGTAGAGCCGAAGACAGCACGTGAACAGATCACATGATCACCCGCTTTTAAAAAAGCCATCATCACTGCCATAATGGCTGCCATACCCGAACTGGTGGCGACGGCGCGCTCTGCACCTTCAAGTGCAGCTAGACGCTTTTCAAACATGGCAACGGTCGGATTGGTAAAGCGAGAATAGATATTGCCCGGTTCCTGGCCTGAGAATTTAGCTGCGGCTTCTGCAGCATTTTCATACACAAAAGACGATGTTAGAAAAATCGGTTCGCCATGCTCACCTTCAAAAGTGCGGGTATGACCGGTACGAATGGCTAAAGTTTCTAATTGGTAAGAAATATCGTCTTGCTGGCTCATCGCTTTACCTCAGCCCTCAGGCTGCCTTTTGTAAAAATTTGCCAACATTTTGAGCGCCTAAGCTATTTCAGGTCAAGGCATAATAAGCGATTATTGCTTAGACTTCGATCAATCCTCCCGCGGATACGGATATTTTATTTACATGATTCAGTTAAAACAAAACTTTCAGCGCCAGCAAAAAAAATTGAAACACCTCAGCACCCGGGTGTTTAATGCCTCCTCACTGATCCTGTCGCAAAAAACCCCTTTTGAATATATTGCCGGCACCGAGTTTTGCAAGATTCGTTATTACGCTTCACCTGAGAAAAAATATAAGGAGCCTCTGGTTTTCATCGCACCGTTAGCCATTAATATGGATATCTATGATCTGTATCCTTATCGCTCTCTGGTCAAGCATTTTCAGCATAGCGGTTTTGATGTCTATCTGGTGGAATGGAAACGTTTTAACTTTAAACATCGCCACCTGAACTTTTTATCTTTTATTGATGCAGCCATTCCTCAATCCATTGAAACCATCTGCAAGCATTCGGGCAGTCAGTTCATTTCCCTGCATGGCTGGAGTATGGCTGGCGTGTTTGTCACGCTCTATACCGCCCTGCATTCGCCTGAACATGTCAAGAATCTGATCGTGGTGGGCAGTCCTATCGACAGTTATGCGTCAGGACGTGTCGGCAAACTTTTTTCTACGACAAACAAACTAATTTCTAAAAACAAAAATCTGCAACAAGCCATTCATCAAGGACTGATTCCAAAGCAATATATTCATACGCCGGGTATTGTAAATGCCTTGGGCTTTAAATTACTCGATCCGATTGGCTGGCTCAAAAGCCAGAAACAGTTTCTGTTAAATCTAGATCATGTCGAAGATGTCTATGAACACGCCACCATGGGAAATTTCCTGAACAAGATGATTGATTATCCAGGTGGGATTAATCAGGACATGGTGCTGCATTTATGGCTGCAAAATCCTTTAAAACAGGGTTCTATCACTTTGGATGGCCGTGTCGTTGATCTTAAAAATATCAGCTGCTCCCTGTTGGTAGGTGCAGGTCAAACCGATCAGATTGTCACAGAACAGTCAGCTAAGCCTTTGATGGAATTGACAAGTAGCCAAGATAAGACGTTTACTCTTATACCGGGTGGTCATCTTGGACTAATGTCGAACCAGAAAACGGCAAATACATTCTGGCCCAAAATGACGACCTGGCTGGTGCAGCGCTCTACACGTCTTGATGTTTAGTGTAGATTCCCCGCACCAGAAAAAAATATTAAATAGCTTTAAACATATTCAGAGGGTACAGCATGATTCAGTCAGTGGCATTTATCGGCCTAGGTGCAATGGGTTTTCGTATGGCAGCACACTTACCCAAGCATTTTGATACGGTCTATGTCTGGAACCGCAGCTTTAACAAAGCAGAGCAACATGCGGCTGAATATGGCACCCAAGCCGTCACACTGGAACAGGCCGTACAGGCAGATGTAATTTTTTCTTGCCTGCCCACCAGCGCTGACGTTGAACGACTTCTGGAAAATCTGTCGCTTAAATCCGGTTCAGTCTGGGTCGACTGCACCAGTGGTGTACCGGATTCTGCCCAAAAACTGGCAGTACAACTGGCTGAACATGGGGTAATCTTTCTGGATGCACCGGTCAGCGGTCAAACCATTGGCGCTGAAAATGGCACTTTAACCGTGATGGTAGGCGGTAATGTGCAGGGTTATGAAAAAGCCCTTCCTGCGATGCAGGCTTTTGGCAAGCTGATCAAGCATGTCGGTGAATCTGGCGCGGGTTTTGCAGTGAAGGCCGTAAATAATATGTTAATGGCTGTAAACCTGTGTGCCGTTGCTGAGGGCTTTACTACCTTGAAAGCGCATGGGGTAAACCTGCATGAAGCACTGGATTGTATTAATGCTTCAAGTGGTAAAAGTATGGTGACTGAAACCGTATTGCCACAGCGTATTTTAAACCGCAGTTTTCCTGTAACCTTTGCCCTGCCACTCTTGGCCAAAGATACAGGCATTGCAATCGACCTTGCACGTGAAGCCAAACTTTCTGCGCCTGTGCTCTCGTTGACCCAGAATCTGATTCAGGCGGCCAGCGATCTGTCGGATAAAAACAGTGATTTTTCCAGTGCTGTGAAAATGTATGAATCATGGAGTAATATTACCATCGAGTAATATCTCGCCATTGAATAATGATAACGAAACCTCATATTGTGACTAGTAGGCAGGCACATATAGTGGATAACCCAGAGGAAACTCTCATGAAGAAATTTTCTGTTGCAGCATTGATTGGCTTTGCAACTTTGTTCGGGGCTTCAACATCGGTTCTTGCATCTGAACAAGAGTGCAAAAAATTAAAAAATGATCATGACGTGATTTATGCGTCTAAAGGTTTCTGTTTCAAAGATCCTGAAGCAAAAGCCAAGTTTGGTAATGACAATTGCTATACAACCAAGCCAAAATTCTCGGAAAAAGAGCAACAACGTCTTGACGCGATCAAAGATCGTCAGAAAGAATTGAACTGTAAATAATTCAGTTTAATAACGCTCAAGGAATGTACTTATGACTTATGATGATCAGAATATTTTTGCACGAATTCTACGCGGTGAACTTCCTGCGATAAAAGTGTATGAAGATGACCAGGTTCTTGCATTTATGGACATCATGCCTCAGGCAGAAGGTCATACTCTGGTGGTTCCGAAAACTCCGGCGATCACTTTACTGGATCTGCCACCTGAAGCTGCAGCCTATACGATTCAGATCGTACAGAAAGTTGCAAAAGCCATTGAAAAAGGTTTAGGTGTGGACGGTATCGTGCTGATGCAATTATCAGGTGCCGCAGCGGGTCAGACCGTACCACACGTACATTTCCATCTGGTTCCTACCTCTTTGCACAATCTGGGCAAACATGCAGCACAGATGGGCGACCAGGAAAAAATTAAAGCGCTGGCTGAGAAAATTAAAGCTGCCCTTTAAGCTATTCTTAATACCTAAAAATGGAGCCTCGGCTCCATTTTTTATGTCTAATGTATTTCACTCTTGATTAAGCCACTAAAATATCAGTAAAAGTCACCTAGCCTATTTTTAGGTTTTGCAGCAAACACCGAACTTAGCTGCATTTGTATTAATTCTGTTAATCCCACTCATAATCCTATAAAAAATAAGGCAATGATTCTTTAATATTTCTGAAATATTTCCTTAATCATATTGACTTATTTGTAATGAATACTTGGCACCAATAGAGCAGTAGATGTTTCAAAACAATACTGAAACTTGTTTTTAAGACGATGAATAAAAAAGTCTTTATTGGAGCAACACATGAAAAAAACGTTATCTGCATTAGCAATCGGGGCAACAATTTTAACACCAGTGATGGCAGCCGCGGCTGATGTTAAAGTGTATGGTCGTGCACACGTTTCTTTAGATTATCTGGATGATGGCCAGGATTATAACGAAGTAGGTCTTTCTTCAAATTCTTCACGCTTGGGTTTTAAAGCTGAACAAAAATTAGAAAATGGT
Source organism: Acinetobacter sp. YH12226 (assembly GCF_013417805.1). GTDB lineage: Bacteria > Pseudomonadota > Gammaproteobacteria > Pseudomonadales > Moraxellaceae > Acinetobacter. The sequence continues at coordinate 20,813 of NZ_VPDG01000004.1, forward strand.
ATGACCGTATTTGGTCAAATCGAACAGGAAATTAACTTTGCAAGTGGTTCTGCAAACGATGATGTTGAATTTGCAACTCGCGATACTTTTGTTGGTTTAAAAGGTGATTTCGGTCAAGCACGTATCGGCCGTTTTGACAGCCCATTCAAAGTAGCACGTGGCCCGGTCAACTTCTTTGGCGATATGGTCGGTGACGTTCGTAACGTCACGCGTGTAGGCAACCTGCGTTTTGATGAACGTAATGCCAATACCATTGAATATAAATCACCTAAGTTTGGTGGCGGTTTCAACGTATTAGGTGCGATGTCACTACATGAAACAAATAGCCCGGATGCCACTAAAGATGGTGCTAAAGACAAAGATAAAGCTTACGACCTCGCTTTAACCTATAAAGAAGGTAAAGTTGATTTCGCTGCTGCCTATGAACATTATGAAGAAGAAGCTGCCCGTGGCGAACGTGATGGTTTCCGTATTGCAGGTGCTTACAAAATCACACCTGAGTTCAACCTGGGTGGTTTATACCAATTCCTTCAACATGATAATTCTGAAGCAAACCCAGATGCACAAGTATTTGGTGTAGCGGGTGAATATAAATTTGCACCAAAAACCTCATTCCGTGGTGAAGTATTCCACCGCGATGTCGATGCGGATGATGCGAATGCAACTTTACTGGCAATCGGACTTGAACACCGTTTAGATCCAACAGTCCGCATTTATGGCAACATAGCAACTGTATTAAATGATGAAAACTCAAACCTTACCCCTTGGGCACAAGGTCGTACCAATGCTGTAGGTGGCGCACGCGGTGAAGACAGCCTAGGTCTTTCTCTAGGCATGCGTTACGACTTCTAAGTCCAGTCTCCCTCACAAAGCTTAAAAAGAACATGCCTCCAGCATGTTCTTTTTTTGGTGTGTTTTTTATCAATATAAATATGATGTGAAAGTTATGATACTGATATTCAACTCTTATAAAACCAACCAATTTAGTTAGATTAATTTTATTCTTTATTTTAAAACCAAGCATTTTAATCAGATTAAAAAATATTAATCCAACTAAAATAATCTACATTCAAATATATAAATATAAGCATTTTAGTCGGATTTAAAAATCAAAAAAATTACATAAAATAATAAAAAATATTTAGAATAAATTTTAACTTATATAAATATATATTTATTATTTTCAAATATTTATAAATATATATTTATTTAAACTGTATCGTCTATTTATTTTTTAGTTACAATAGATTAATAATATACAACAAGTCATATAACAGGCTTAGTCGAATGAGCTTAGTTCCCAAAAATCTAAACCAGAGAGTGGTTAGAGAAATAACCGCTATTTTAATTATCAAGGTTATTCTACTGATGGTAATTAAAAATATCTGGTTTGATGCGCCTACGATTCCTAAAAATTTTGATAACCAAGTCGCCGAGCGTATCGCCGGCAATCCTTCCCAAATCCAGGAGACACGTTGATGATTTCTGAAAGCGTGGTCGATCTCTCGCGGTTCCAGTTCGCCATGACCGCGATGTATCACTTTATTTTTGTTCCACTGACTTTAGGCTTGGCTTTTTTGCTTGCCATTATGGAAACCACCTATGTGATTTCCGGCAAAGAAATCTATAAAGACATGACCAAGTTCTGGGGAAAACTGTTTGGTATTAACTTTGCCTTAGGGGTAACCACCGGCCTGACCATGGAGTTCCAGTTCGGAACCAACTGGGCGTATTACTCGCATTATGTCGGTGATATTTTCGGTGCACCGCTGGCGATTGAAGGTTTGATGGCCTTCTTCCTTGAATCGACATTTATTGGCTTGTTCTTCTTTGGTTGGGATCGTCTGTCCAAAGTACAACATCTGGCCGTAACCTGGCTGGTGGCTTTGGGTTCAAACATGTCCGCACTCTGGATTCTGGTCGCCAATGGCTGGATGCAAAACCCGGTCGGTTCGGCATTTAACTATGAAACCATGCGTATGGAAATGGTGGACTTTGCTGCATTGATCTTTAACCCGGTCGCTCAGGTTAAATTTGTGCATACAGTATCTGCCGGTTATGTCACAGGTGCCATCTTCGTCCTGGCTATTTCAAGTTACTACATGCTGAAAAAACGTGACTTGCCTTTTGCACGCCGTTCTTTTGCCATTGCAGCCATCTTCGGGCTTGCTTCTACACTTTCAGTGATTTTACTGGGTGATGAATCAGGGTATGAGCTGGGCGATGTACAGAAAACCAAACTGGCAGCGATTGAAGCAGAATGGGATACTCACCCTGCACCTGCGCCATTTACTTTGTTCGGTATCCCGAATAAGGAAACCATGACTACAGATTATGCAGTGAAAATTCCTTATGTAATGGGTCTGATTGCTACACGTTCTACGACTGAACAAGTTACAGGTATTAAGGACCTGCTGGTTCAGCATGAAGCGCGTATCCGTAATGGTATGGTGGCCTATTCGCAACTGGAAAAATTACGTGCTGGTGATCAGTCTCCAGAACTGAAAACCGCTTTTGAAGAAAGCCAAAAAGACCTCGGTTACGGTCTGCTGCTGAAGAAATACACGCCAAATGTCGTTGATGCCTCTGAAGAGCAAATCAAAGCAGCCGCTAAAGATACCATTCCACACGTACCAAGCCTGTTCTGGGCCTTCCGTGCCATGGTGGCTTCCGGCTTCCTGATGCTGCTTCTATTTGCACTGGCAACTTTTGCGGTAGCAAAACGTAATGCAGAAAATAAACCATGGTTATTGAAATTTGCATTATTTGCACTGCCTTTACCTTGGGTTGCTGCGCAAACTGGCTGGTATGTAGCAGAAGTAGGTCGTCAACCATGGACTATTGGTGAGGTATTACCGACGCATCTTTCAGCATCAAGCTTAAGCACAGGTGATGTCTGGGGTTCAATCCTCGCATTGGCAGCATTCTATACCGTGTTACTGATTATCGAGATGTATCTGATGATCAAGTTCTCACGTCTTGGCCCAAGCTCACTGCATACCGGTAAATACCATTTTGAAAAGCTTGCAGCTGCAGAGAAGGCAAATGAGGAGACTCACGCATGATCGAATATGAATTATTAAAAATCATTTGGTGGGTGCTGGTCGGCGTATTGCTGATTGGCTTTGCCCTCACCGATGGCTTCGATATGGGCTCCATGGCGATCATGCCATTTGTGGGCAAAAATGATAGCGAGCGCCGTGCAGCGATCAATACCATTGCCCCGCATTGGGACGGTAACCAAGTCTGGTTTATTACTGCCGGCGGTGCTTTGTTCGCTGCCTGGCCAATGGTCTATGCAACCGCCTTCTCTGGCATGTACTGGGCACTGTTGCTGGTACTGTTTGCCCTGTTCCTGCGTCCGGTCGGTTTTGACTATCGCTCAAAACTGGAAAATACCAAATGGCGCAATTCATGGGACTGGGGTCTAGCGATTGGTGGTGCAGTTCCTGCATTGGTCTTCGGTGTGGCATTCGGCAACATGTTCTTGGGTGTACCATTTACTTTAGATGAAACTGTACGTTCTACTTATACTGGTAGCTTCTTTGCCCTGCTGAATCCGTTTGCGATTGTCTGTGGTCTGGTCAGTTTATCGATGCTGTGTGCACATGGTGGTGCATGGTTAATGCTGCGTACTGATGGTGACCTACGCCAACGTTCTGCCAAAGCAACACAAATCATGGGACTAGTGTATTTAGCAACTTTCCTGGCAGCCGGTGCATGGTTGTATTTTGGTGGCATTCAGGGCTATACCTTAGTTACACCTTTTGATACCAATGGTGTTGCCAATCCGCTTGCAAAAGAAGTATTGACCAATGCTAATCCAGGCTGGATGAACAACTATTCGACTTATCCAATCACGATGGCAGCGCCTATTGCCGGCATTTTTGGTGGCTTGATCATTGTCTTGGCAGCAGGTAAAAACAAAGCAGGCCTGAGCTTCCTGGGTTCATCTCTGGCTGTCATCGGTGCAATTCTAACTGCTGGTTTTGCCCTATTCCCTTTCCTGATGCCTTCAAGCATTAACCCGGTTGCAAGTCTGACCATGTGGGATGCGGTATCTAGTAAAAATACTTTAACGGTCATGACCGTTGCTGCCTGTATCTTTGTTCCACTGATCCTGATCTATACCACTTGGTGTTATTACAAGATGTGGGGCGTGATTACCAACAAACACATTGAAGATAATTCACATAGCCTGTACTAAGGCTATGTCTTAAGGAGAGACAACTATGTGGTATTTTGCCTGGATTCTGGGTGTACTGATGGCATGTTTTGCCAGTGTGATTGCTGCCATTTACATGGAACAACACCAAGACCTGGATGAGGAATAAAACATGACAGAAGCTGCGCTTGAGAAAACCGTTGTAGACAAGAAACCAAACAAATTTGCGATGATGATTTCCTGCCTCCTGGCTTTTCCTCTCGCAGCAGTTTTATTGGTTCATCCTTCTGCAATGCTGGATGCCAACGGTGAATATAGCCATAGTGCCATGATGTATATCATGATTGGTATTTCTGGAGGCTTTGTCCATGGTGTTGGCTTTATGCCGCGCCACTGGTTCTGGAAATGGTTGTTTAGCCCTTTCCTAGCATGGCCTTTAATGATCTGGGGTTATTACACCTGGTTTCTCAGTTAAAGTATGAAATTAAAAAGCCCTCATTTGAGGGCTTTTTAATTTCATACGAATTCTAAAATATTCTTCTTTTTTCTTCTGGCCAAAACAGGATTTTTAAAACAACTTATTTTAAGTATATAAAAAGCCGGAACCAGTCCGACTTTTAGAATGACTTATCGATGAGTATGAATCGACATCACAATGCCCATCCCGGCCAGCATGGAAATCACTGCCGTTCCACCATAACTCATGAGCGGTAATGGATCTCCAGTTACAGGTAAAATCCCGCTCACCATGCCTGAGTTTAAAAATACAAAGAAGAAGAAAGTCAGTCCCATGGCTCCAGCATATAAACGGCCAAAGTTATGAAAGCTGTTTAAACCAATCATCAGACAGCGAATAATAATGGCAGTGAATAAACTAAACAGCAGGAAAACGCCGATAAAACCGAATTCTTCGGCATAAGTCGACATAATAAAGTCAGTATGATGTTCAGGCAGATAACCTAAATGTGATTGGGTACCTTCGGTATAGCCTTTGCCCGTGGAACCACCTGAACCAATCGCAATTTTGGACTGGATGATATTCCAGCCTGCACCCAAGGCATCCGATTCCGGATCAAATAACGTGGTAATACGTTTTTTTTGATACTCTTGTAGCACGAACATCCATGCAGCCGGAGCTGCCACAGCTACCGCCGCTGCTGCACCACCAATCAGACGCCACGACATCCCACTTAAAAATAGAACAAAAATACCAGGAATTACCAAGCCAATGTTCAAGTCAGGCTGAAGTGCCACCAAAACAAATGGTACGCCCAATAGAATCAAAGCCCCGACAATATGCAAAAATTTGGGAGGAAATGGCTTACGTGCAAAATACCATGCCATCATCAAAGGCATGGCAAATTTCATCACCTCACTCGGTTGCATGCTTCCCACCCCTGGCAAGGTAATCCAGCGGGTTGCACCCAAACGTTTTTCACCAATTACAAAGACCAGAAGCAGCATGAAGATCCCGAAGGCATACAGGTATGGACTAATCGCCTGATAGACTTTCGGTGGAATCTGCGCACAGATAAACAGCAGCACAAAACCAATTCCAAAACTGATCGCCTGACGCACCACCATGCCAGAGTCTTCGGATGTCGCGCTATACACCACCATTAAACCCAGGATTGCATTGAGAACTAGAAAGCACAATAACCAGGGATCAAGGTGCAACTTGGTCCATCGAGATGAATCTTGCGGGTTAATACTACGTCCATCACGCAAAGAGTGACGTAAAAACCGATACTGCTGTGAAGGTATCATTGGCCAAAAGGTGAAAAAGAATGATGGCAAAATTATAAGTGAAAGCTATAGCGAATAGATCGCTATAGCCAGATTTATTCTGCTTTTATTTAAATATTATTTGAATATATTTTTAAGCCTGAGCCTGTAAAATCAGCTTGGCCAGTTCCAGATCGTCCGGATAGGTAATTTTAATATTATCGGAACGCCCTTGTACTACACTCACCTGTTCGCCGATATGTTCCAGCGCACTGGCTTCATCAGTAATCGTAGCACCATCTTGCAAAGCCCGCTCAATCGCCCGTTTCAACACACCTAGCTTGGCCATTTGTGGTGTTTGTGCCTGCCAGAGCATCGAGCGATCCACTGTTTCCTCGATATCAAAATTGGTTACTACACGCTTAAGTGTATCTCGCACCGGGATGGCCAGAATCGCAGCCTGATCATTTGTAATCGCCGTATTGACCAGTTGTTGCAGACAATCCAGACTGACACAGGGACGCGCCGCATCATGTACCAGCACCCAATCATTTTCAGAAGCGATTTGAGATAAATAGTTCAGTGCATTTAACACGGAATTCACCCGCTCGGCACCACCCAAACAAAAATGGGCTTTCTCCAGACTGGAAAATGGCAATGTTTTTGCCACGTTGTCCTGTGCACCAATCGCCAGGACATAACCCATCAAAGGCAGTTGATTCAGACGAGCCACCGTATGTTCAAGAACAGTTCGCTCTTGAATCATCTGATATTGTTTCAGTTCTGTTTTGGAGAAACGGCTACCGGAACCTGCAGCTGGAAGAATGACCCAAAGTTTAGGGTGTGGTTGGTGCTTCAGCTGACTCATTGGTTCGCAGGTCTACTTTAGAATTAGGATTAAGATAGATCGGTTTATATTGAGTACTGATCGTGCTCATTTGAATAAAAGTTTCGCGTGGCTTAATCAGACCAAGATCTAAACGCGCATGTTCTTCGATGGCTTCAATACCATTCTTCAAATCATAAACTTCTGCCGCCAGAACGCGATTACGCTCTTTCAGCTCATCATTCAATTCCATTTGTTGCTGGATTTTCTGGGTCAGTTGCTGATGATCATGATAACCACCTTCACCAAACCAGTATAAATATTGAAACCCTGCGATCAAAATGATCGCAAGGCCCAACAGTACTTTACTCGCAGTCGAGTCGAATACATTTAACATTGACATAAGTCGCTTAGTTCAAACCTTTGAACTCAGCTTTACCGCGATATGCAGCATTAGTCAATTCTTCAATACGAAGTAATTGATTATATTTCGCTACACGGTCAGAACGGCAAAGTGAACCAGTCTTGATTTGACCCGCTGCTGTACCTACTGCAAGATCAGCAATCGTTGAATCTTCAGTTTCGCCTGAACGGTGTGAAATTACAGTAGAGTAACCATTCTCTTTCGCAAGGTAGATGGCATCTAAAGTTTCAGTCAAGGTACCGATCTGGTTGTATTTGATCAGAATCGAGTTACCCACTTTTTCGTTGATACCACGTTGCAGAATTTTCGGGTTCGTTACGAACAAGTCGTCACCAACCAACTGGATCTTGTCGCCAAGAATAGAAGTCAGGTAAGACCAGCCTTCCCAGTCAGATTCGTCCAGACCATCTTCGATCGAGATAATTGGGTACTGGTTTACAAGACCTGCCAAATAGTCAGAGAACTGGTTGCTTGTGAACGCTTTGTTGCCTTCGCCAGCAAGAATGTACTGACCATTTTTGTAGAATTCTGAAGATGCACAGTCAAGCGCAAGCATGATGTCAGAACCTGCTTTGTAGCCAGTTTGACCAATTGCTTCAAGAATAACTGTGATTGCTTCTTCGTTTGAACGTAAGTTCGGCGCAAAACCACCTTCATCACCTACCGCAGTGTTTAAACCTTTTTTGTTTAAAACTGATTTAAGTGAATGGAAGATTTCAGCACCTGCACGTAGCGCTTCAGAGAATGAAGTGAAGCCTACTGGCTCAATCATAAACTCTTGAATATCGACGTTGTTGTCTGCATGTGAACCACCATTGATGATGTTCATCATTGGTACAGGCATGGTTAGAATCGTTTGACCGCGAAGATCTGCGATGTATTGGAAAAGAGGAATTTTCTTTTCTTCAGCAGCAGCGCGAGCAGCAGCCAAAGACACGGCCAAAGTTGCGTTTGCACCTAATTTTTCTTTGTTTTCAGTACCGTCAAGCGCGATCATCGTGTTATCGATGTCTTTTTGTTCGAATACTGATTTACCGACCAAAGCGTCACGGATTAACGTATTGACGTTATTTACCGCAGTTTTAACGCCTTTACCTAAGTAACGCGCTTTATCGCCATCACGAAGTTCTAAAGCTTCACGAGAACCAGTTGAAGCACCAGATGGTGCACATGCACGGCCAACTACGCCAGATGCTAAGATTACGTCTGCTTCGATGGTAGGGTTACCACGAGAGTCCAAAATTTCACGTGCACGAATGTCAACGATTTGGCTCATGAACTATTCCTCAGTTGATTAATATGAGCTGCCTATACGGCAGCGCAAGAGTGATAAACTCAGTGTGTATCTAACTTTTCGAAACCTTTAACCAAGGTATCCAATTCTTTTAGCTGTGCCAGGAACGGCTCAAGCTGAGACATGCGCAGCGCACATGGACCATCACACTTGGCTTTTTCCGGATCTGGATGGGCTTCTAGGAACAAGCCTGCAAGACCTGTTGCCATACCCGCACGCGCAAGCGTTGTAATTTGCGCACGACGACCACCGGCAGAATCTGCACGGCCGCCTGGGGTTTGTAAGGCATGGGTCACATCAAAGAAAACCGGGACATTCATTTCTTTCATGATGTCGAAGCCCAGCATGTCTACAACCAGATTGTTATAGCCAAATGCCGAACCGCGTTCACAAATGATCAGCTTGTCATTTCCGGCTTCCAGACACTTATGCAAAATATGACGCATTTCGTGCGGAGCCAGGAACTGGGCTTTTTTGATGTTGATGATCGCATCCGTTTTTGCCATGGCTTCCACAAGATCCGTCTGACGGCTTAAGAAAGCTGGCAATTGAATAATGTCTGCCACTTCTGCAACAGGAGCCGCTTGATACGGCTCATGCACATCGGTGATGATCGGCACATTAAAGTGTTTTTTAATGTCAGCTAACCACTCGAGACCTTTTTCCAGGCCTGGGCCACGGAAAGAGTTCAGGCTTGAACGGTTGGCTTTATCAAAGCTGGCTTTGAACACATAAGGAATGCCCAAACGTGTACAGATATCGACATAAGTCTCTGCGATTTCAAAAGCCAGGTCTTTAGATTCAAGTACATTCATTCCGCCGAATAATACAAATGGCAAATGATTTGCCATTTGTATATCGCCCAAACGTACAATTTCTTGTGGTTTTAATTGCGACATTTAAACTTCCCTAGTTGTGTCCTACGCACCGATTATTTGGTTTTTTGGTACTGCTTTTTCGCAGCATCAATGAAACCGGCAAACAATGGGTGACCATCGCGTGGCGAGCTGGTAAATTCCGGGTGGAATTGTACTGCAATAAACCAAGGATGTGCAGGAATTTCAACAGTTTCTACCAAATGCTGTACCGGAGAATAACCAGAAATCTTCATGCCTTTTTCTTCCAGCACTGGGATATAACGGTTGTTCATCTCGTAACGGTGACGATGGCGCTCGATGATTTCTTCAGAACCATAAACTTCTGCAGTTTTAGTCCCTGCAACCAGTTCAGATTTTTGCGCGCCAAGACGCATCGTACCACCCAGATCAGAATCAGCAGAACGTTGCTGAACTTCACCACGCTCATCTAACCATTCAGTAATTAAACCAATCAATGGAGATTTCGTTGAACGGTTAAATTCAGTCGAAGTCGCATCTGCAATACCAGCAACATTACGTGCGTATTCGATCACAGCCAACTGCATACCCAAGCAAATACCGAGGAACGGCACACCGTTCTCACGTGCGAACTGAATCGCCTTCATTTTGCCTTCAGTACCGCGCTCACCAAAACCGCCAGGAACCAGAATCGCATCAGCATCTTTCAATACTTCTGCTACATCTTGGCTTTCAAGCTCTTCAGCGTTTACGTAGTCAATCTGAACTTTCACACGGTTTTGAATACCCGCATGTAGAAGTGCTTCGTTGACAGATTTGTAAGCATCTGGAAGTTCAACGTATTTACCAACCATTGCAACACGTACGGTGTATTCAGGATTCAGCAGTGCTTCTACAACGTTATCCCAATCTGTTAAGTCAGCTTCAGGAAGATCGTTATAACCAAAACGTTCACAAATTAAATCGTCAACATTTTGTTCGTAGAATGTACGTGGAATCTGGTAGATCGAACGTGCGTCTTTACATACCACAACGGCACGTGCTTCAACGTTGGTAAATAATGCAATCTTACGCGTCGTATCTGCATCTACATCGTATTCTGTACGGCAGATGAGAATGTCTGGCTGAATACCAATCGACAGGAGTTCTTTAACAGAGTGCTGTGTTGGTTTGGTTTTTAATTCTGCTGCAGACTTAATGTATGGGAGTAACGTTAAGTGCATTAACATGGTACGTTTATGACCAAGTTCAACCATTAACTGACGTACAGATTCCATGAATGGGAGAGATTCAATGTCACCTACAGTACCGCCGATCTCTACGATCGCAACGTCATAACCTTCGCCTGCACGAAGTACACGCTCTTTGATATTGTCAGTAATGTGTGGAATAACTTGCACAGTACCACCCAGGTAGTCACCACGGCGTTCTTTGTTCAGAACATCCTGGTAAACACGGCCTGATGTGAAATTATTCAGTTTGGTCATTTTCGCACGACGCAAGAAACGTTCGTAGTAACCCAAGTCTAAGTCTGTTTCAGCACCATCTTCTGTAACAAAAACTTCACCATGCTGGAATGGGCTCATTGTCCCTGGATCGACATTAATGTATGGATCCATTTTTACCATGGTCACTTTTAAACCACGAGCTTCTAAAAGTGCAGCAACAGAAGCAGCTGAAATACCTTTACCTAGTGATGAAACTACACCACCAGTAACGAAAATAAAATGGGTCATTGGGTTTCTCGTACAATCGAGCCTAAATCGGCCTGCAATGTTGCGCAATTTTACTTTACCTTGTACCTAGAAAGCAAAGTCAATCCGCATCAATTCAAAGAACAATAAACAATTGACTATTCTAACAGCAATTCCTATAAAAAATTACAGTAAGTTCATATGATTTCTATCTTGCATTTTGCTGCTATAATAGTGTATCCACTCCACACTTTTATGTTTGATGCAATGATGATGAAGAAACTTTTAATCTCCACCCTAATCCTGACTGGCCTGACATTAACTGCGTGTGTAAAAAAAGAAGCACCAAAAGAAGAAGAGCAAGTAGAAGTTACTCCAGCATCTGAAATCTCGACTCCAGAACCAACGCAATTTGAACCGCTTGAACCTGTAGAGCCAGCGGCAATTGAAGAGGAAGTAGCGCCAACGGTTGAAATTCAACGTGAGCAAACTGAAAACACCACGACTGAAATCCGTCGTGAAATCAAAAAACCAGAAACTACTGAGCCGGCACCAGTGCCTGAAACCCGCGAAGAACCTGCGTCAAAGCCTGCTGCGACCACACCTAAAACCAATTCAAATCCAGAAAACAAGTCTGAGGATGATGCGGTTGCTGACGCAATTGCCGCAGCGATGCCAGCACTTGACTAATTACAGTATCATTCATCAAAAAACCCAGCAGATGCTGGGTTTTTTATTGGAACTTTTTAAGCGGATACTGTTGCCGGTGCACGAGATAAGTGAATCAAATAGTCTGCCATTAGTCGGGTAGCCCAAGATTCGGTTTGCATCAAGCCCTGATAAAAGCCGCAATGACTGCCTTTTTTGGTGGTAATCACCATAATATTAGACATCGCCCGAATTTTTTCTTTATAAGGTTCTAAATTTCGGATGTGACAAACCGGATCATCCTCCGCATTTAAAATCATCAGTGGGATTTTGACACTTTCAAACACATAAATCGGATTGGTTGCCTGAGTATAACTGGCATAATCCGCAAATCCGGCCAGTTCAAAATAGAGTTTTTCAAATTCGGACAGATCTTTAACTTCTAATAACTGTTTCCAGCTTGGGCAGACCTGCCAGGTTTCTTGATAAGGATGAATAAAGCGCTTAATCAGTTTTTTGGCCATGACTTTACTGTAAAACGGATGCACATTGGCAAAACCGGTTTCAGTGTTATAGCCAGGGCATAAGGCAAAAGCCGCTTTGAGTGGGGTTTGTTCACCTTCTTCGCCCAGATAACGCACTAACAATCCCGTACCCGCAGAAGATCCAACCCCATAGAGATCGGACTGAGGAAATCTGTCCTGTATATACAAGAGCTGCTCACGCAAATCCTGAGTTGAACCAAACAGGTTCATTTTAGGCACAGGCATGGGTAAGTCTGCATGACCACGGCGTAAACACAATGCCACACGCCAACCGGTATGTTTATGCAGATCACGAACCAGTTCACGCATCGATTCAGGAGAACCGGTTATCGTATGCAATAAAACAATGGTAGGGGTATTTGCAGGAAGATCCAGTCCATACCAGGCAATACCGGTAATTCCGCCATCTGACATTTTCAGCTGTTCAAGCGCGTCATATTTCAGCTTAATGGTACGTTTTTTAATTAAATCGAAATATAGAATATGTGCGTGTGCATTGGCTAACCACGGCGTAGGGCGATATTTTTGTTGCAGCTGCGGTAAGCGTTCAATGAGTCCCGAAAATACACCATTCGGATTGTAATACAGGGTCGGCTCGTCTGCTCCGCTGAAACGATCCAGATATTCACTGGAAAGCTGACCCAATTTTTTAAGCAACATTTTCATCTGTCATCCCCCTCTAGTTGTACTAGCTGTGATTTACAAATTTCATGCCGACTTGAATCAATAGTTCGAATTAAGTTTTAGCTTGGAATGATTGCATCCGCTGGCCCATCTGTACAGCCAAGGCCTCAAGTCCGGACTTAGGTCGAATCATGACTTCAAAATCAATCATCTGACCCTCTTCATTAAACTGAATCATGTCAACTCCCTTTAGTTTTTTATCGCCCACATTGGCAGAAAACTCAAGTACGACATTGTTACCATCTTCACTTATAAATTCACGGTGATAAGTGAAGTTTTCAAAGACTTGAATGACATTGGTCAAAATAAAAAATACCAACTGTTTTCCAGGATAAGGCTGAAAAGCCACAGGCGAACGAAATACCACTTCTTCAGCAAGCAGCTCATTCAAGATCGACATATCACGGCTTTCTAGCATCTCATGCCAGCGTGCAATGGATTTTTTGGTATTTTCGATGGTCATTTTGAATTCCTTTTTTGTTTTAGTATTAAAATACTCATCCCTTTTTAAAGGTGAGAAGTACTGCTTCGTAAGGGGGATTCTTTCTTACAAATCCTCTCCCTAACCCTCTCCTTTAATAAAGGAGAGGGAAAAAAAGCAAGTTTTAATATTTTCAGATCACCGCTGCCAATTCAGCACCCTGACGGATTGCACGCTTGGCATCCAATTCACCCGCTTCTTTCGCTCCACCAATCAGATGCACATTTTTCCCGGCTGCTTTTAGCTCATCAAACATGGCGGTATAAGATTCCTGACCGGCACAAATGATCACGTGATCGACTTCTAGTACCGCAGGTTTGTCATTTACGATTATATGTAAGCCCTGATCATCAATTTTTTCATAATTGGCGCCCGCAATCATTTTTACATCACGGTGTTTTAAACCAGTACGATGAATCCAGCCTGTGGTTTTACCCAAACTTGCGCCGACTGAAGCGGCTTTACGTTGCAATAAATAAATTTCACGTTGCGGTTTTTCTACATTTGCAGCTTTTAAGCCACCGACATTTTCATAGTCAGTATCAATACCCCATTCATCATAGAATTTTTCCGGATTGATACTGCCACTTTCTCCTTCATGACTCAGGAATTCGGCTGTATCAAAGCCAATACCACCTGCACCAATAATGGCAACTCGCTGACCCACTGGCTTACGTTCTTTCAAAACGTCCAGATAAGACAATACTTTTGCATGATCAATGCCTGGAATCTCAAGCTGACGCGGTGTCACGCCTGTTGCCACCACAATGTCATCAAAGTTTGACTGAGCCAGCTCTTCCAGACTCGCCTTATGATTCAGTTGCAATTTGATACGTGGCTGTAATTCAATCTGGCGTTTGAAATAACGCAAGGTTTCATAAAACTCTTCCTTGCCTGGAATAGTCTTGGCAATATTAAACTGTCCACCAATCTGAGCAGCGGCTTCAAATACCGTCACCTGATGACCACGATTTGCAGCATACACAGCAAAGCTTAAACCTGCAGGACCCGCACCAATCACGGCAATATTTTTTGCTACATTGGTTTCTTTAAAAATGAGCTCTGTTTCATAGCAGGCACGTGGATTGACCAGACAGGTGGCAATTTTCATTGAGAAAATATGATCCAGACAGGCCTGATTACAACCGATACAGGTATTGATCTCATCGCTACGACCCTGCTCCGCTTTCAGGACAAACTCAGAGTCTGCCAGCATCGGACGGGCCATAGAAATCATATCAGCATCACCAGACGCCAATACATACTCAGCCATTTCCGGAGTATTAATACGGTTTGAAGTGATTAAAGGGATCTTCACCTGACCTTTCAGCTTACGGGTGACCCAAGTGAAGGCTGCACGAGGCACTTTGGTGGCAATGGTCGGAATACGCGCTTCATGCCAGCCAATGCCGGTATTGATAATGGTCGCACCGGCTTTTTCAATTTCTTTGGCTAACTGGATGACTTCTTCCAGAGTTGAACCGCCTTCGACCAGATCCAGCATAGACAAGCGATAAATAATGATAAAGTTCTCACCGACCATTTCACGGGTACGGCGTACGATTTCAATCGGGAAACGGATACGGTTTGCATAGCTTCCGCCCCACTCATCATCACGATGGTTGGTACGTGCTGCAATAAACTCGTTAATCAGATAGCCTTCCGAGCCCATGATTTCTACACCGTCATAACCGGCATATTGAGCCAGCTTGGCACAATTGGCAAAATCATCAATGGTTTGCTGCACTTCAGCCGAAGTTAAAGCATGCGGTTTGACTGGATTGATCGGTGCCTGAATTGGGGATGGCGCGACATTTTCAGCCTGATAAGAATAACGCCCGGTATGCAGAATCTGCATGGCAATTTTCCCGCCCGCCTCATGTACGGCCTGAGTAATCACTTTATGCTTTTCAGCTTCTTCAAGAGTGTCAAGTTTGGAACCACCATGAAACGTTACGCCATGATCATTTGGAGAAATCCCGCCGGTGACGATTAAAGCGACTCCACCTTTGGCACGCTCTGCATAGAAAGCTGCCATCCGATCATATCCGCCGGGTGCTTCTTCCAGACCAACGTGCATGGAACCCATTAACACGCGGTTTTTAAGCGTGGTAAAACCCAAGTTCAAGGGGGCAAGTAAATTCGGATATTTAGACATTTCAACTCCTGAGCGTGCGTTTAGGCTGGCTATTGTTTTAGCAACTGGCAGTTTGATCCCTCAACCCATCCAGTTTAATGCAATTTGTTGCACTAATTTATATGCCAGAATTGATTTTTATGCAACATGTTGCATAATAATCCCGAGTCACTTTTTTGAGACGTTTATGTCTTTAGCGCATGTTTTATTGACCAGCCTGATTGAAAAACCCAGCACCGGAATCGAACTGGCCCGCCGCTTTGACCGTTCCATGGGCTTCTTCTGGAATGCAACTCATCAGCAGATTTATCGCGAGCTGAATGCCATGCTACAAAAAGGCTGGATTTCCACGCTAGAAGAGGAAGATTCCAATAGCCGCAAAAAGACTTATCAAGTGGAACGTCTGGGCCGGGAAGAACTGGCCAACTGGATGCTGCAACAAAGCCCACCGGCACAACTGCGCGAAGAACTGATGGTGCGTTTACGTGCCGAAGCCCAGCTTGGTGGCAATAACACCTTGGCAGAGCTGGAACGCCATCTAGAACTGCATAAAGAAAAACTGAAAACCTATCAGCAGATTTTTGCCAAGGACTTTGCCGAAGCGGACGAAACTGACCGTACCCTGTATATTCATAAAATGATTTTGCAACTGGGGATTGATCAGGAACTGGGCTGGATTTCCTGGCTGGAACAAGTCATTCCGCGACTCAAACAATTTGACGCAAAATAATTCTAAATACGGAGACACACATGCCCTTTTATCGCATGCCCGATGGTGAACAGCTATTTGTACGCGAATATGGTCAGGGACAGCCGGTACTGGTACTCTCAGGACTCGGCATGCTGAGCTGGCAATGGAAAGCTTTTCTCTATGCGCATCAGAAAAATTTCCGTTTCATTATTCCGGAATGGCGCGGCTTTGGGGCTTCCAGTCGCTGTAAAATTCCGCAAGATCTTGATGCAATTTCCAGTCACTGGCTGGATATTCAATCGGTAATTCAACAGCTCAATTTAGATAAATTCATTGTGATTGCTTACTCTATGGGCGCGACGACAACCATGCATGGCCTGCACTATGGGGACTTTGCCAAACACATAACAGCTTATTTGCACATTGATCAGACTCCCAAAATACCAGTCGATGATGCTTGGGCTTTTGGTCTTTTTGGCCCACGTCATCAGGAATTTATCGACACATTCTGCAGCAGCTCTCTGCCCTACTTGCACAATATCAGCAAGTTGAATTGATTCGCGATCTTGACGTTTCTGTCCGTAAACAAATTGCCGCCCTATGGCTAAAGTTTATTCAGCTACAAAATGAACAAAAATATAGCCTGAAAGCTTTCGAATTCATTTTGAATCAACTACAACTGCAAAGTCTGTTATTGCCTTCCAGTCGGGTGGATTATATGACGTGGTATATCAACAATTATTTATACCATCGTGAGGATTACCGAGAGGCATTGGCCCAGCTCAGCTGTCCGGTGACTTTCTTTAGCGGCGTACAATCCAAGCTATATCCTTTTGAAGGTCAGCGCCTGATTGCAGAAAGCCTGCCTCAGGCCAAACAGATACTTTTCAGCAAATCCGGCCATACACCTTTACTGACTGAACCGCTAAAATTTGCCCGAGAACTTGGCATCTTTTTAAATGAAAATTCACAATCTAGCACTTCAGCTGCCTAAAGATTCAGGAGATAGAACAATGAAAAAGTTAGTGGCTTTTTCCGGTGCAGGCATGAGCGCCGAAAGTGGCATTCATACTTTTCGCGACAATGATGGACTTTGGGAACAATACCGGATTGAAGAGGTCGCGACACCTGAAGCTTGGGCCAAAAATCCAGAACTGGTGCAACGCTTTTATAATGCCCGCCGTAAAAACATTCTGGAAGCACAGCCGAATGCCGCACATCAATTAATTGCCGATCTTGAAAATGAGTTTGATGTGCATGTAATCACCCAGAATATTGATGACTTGCATGAACGTGCCGGCAGCTCCAAGGTGATCCATTTACATGGCAATATTCGCCTGGCCAAAAGCTCAGGCCCCGATGCACAAAGCACAACCGAGTTTTATCCAATTGAAGGCTCTGAATTAGATTTAAATCAACACTTTTGTAAGGCAGGCTATCCGCTGCGTCCTCATGTGGTCTGGTTTGGCGAAGCCGTACCCGCGTATGAAGAAGCTCAAGACTGTGTACAGGATGCCGATATTTTCGTGGTGATTGGCACCAGCCTTCAAGTTTATCCAGTTGCCGGGTTAATTCATGAGATTCCTGCGAAATGTCCGGCCTATTACATCGACCCGAAAGCCGAGCAGCAGCATTTGCCTGGGCAGTTTTACAAAATCCCCCAAAACGCGACCGATGGCATGCAAACACTGCTAGGTTTACTGAAATCCGGGAATTAAATTTTTTTATATGCTGCATTCTCTGATTGACAGTATGCAACAATCAATTTTTAATCAGCTTATCGTTGCAAGGATGGAATTAAACCATGCTGTCTGATCTGGATGACTTTTACTGTTTCGCTCAGGTGGTGGAACATGGCGGCTTTAGTGCAGCCGAACGTGCGACCGATATTCCCAAATCCAAACTCAGCCGTCGGGTGTTTAATCTGGAAGAGCGTCTGGGTGTACGTCTGATTCAGCGCAGTTCTCGTCATTTTGCCGTCACCGATATTGGCATGAATATTTATCGGCATGCCCAAGTTATGCTGAATGCTGCACAGGCAGCGCATGATCTGGTTGACCATCTGAGTACCGAACCACGCGGAACTATTAAAGTTAGTCTGCCAGTGTCTATTGCCCAGAACGAACTGGCAAAAATTCTGCCGGATTTTTTGAAAAAATATCCTGAAATTAAAGTCCAGATGATGATCACCAATCGCCGGGTCGATATTATCAATGAAGGCTTTGATCTGGCCTTACGTGTCCGTTCCAGCCTGGATGATGACCCGAATCTGGTGATCCGCCAGTTTGAAAAAATTGAGCAGCATCTATTTGCCAGTCAAGGTTATTTAAATGAATTTGGTGAACTGAAAAACCCTGAGCAACTGGCTGAACATAAAATTCTGAGTATGGCTGAAGATCATACCGAACAGTTTCTGACCTTACAAAATGAACAGCAGGAACAGAAAAAAATCCGTGTCAGTCCCACAGTTATGGGTTCTGACTTAAATATGCTGGCCCAACTGGCCGCATCAGGCTCAGGCATCACTTTGTTGCCTGATAACGTGGTCGAGCAGTACGTGGCAAGTGGCGAACTGGTTCGGGTGCTTCCTGACTGGAAAGCACCGCATGGTATTTTCCATGTGGTTTATCCTTCACGTCGCGGCTTATTGCCCGCAGTCCGGGTCTTTATTGATTATTTGGTCGCTGAATTAAATCAGCACTAAGTGATATGCTTTTGAGGAAAACTGGACAAAAAAATAGCTCATTCTTGGGGAAAAATGAGCTAGAGAAACTTTCACTACAGCATAGTGAGCGAAAAAAGGAACTATGTATCTGACTCTTAGTTTAATCAGATATACAATCCTAAACCACTGTTTAATGTAGTGTTTTGTATGTTTTCGTCAACAATCACGAGTGAGTTGTAATTTATGTAAGTGGATTATCTAAATAAAGATCATGCAATCAATATTTTAAATCTCCGGATACTCACCTGTGCCTTCAGGCCAAGGCGACAACACTTCAAACCCGGTTTCAGTCACATAGACCATATGTTCCCATTGCGCAGACCAGGATTTATCCGTGGTGACCACAGTCCAGCCATCTTTCAGCTCTTTGACGCGGGCTTTTCCCATATTCACCATCGGCTCAATGGTAAACACCATGCCCGGAACCAGTTTAATGCCCTGACCCGGCTGGCCGTAATGCAGAATGTTTGGCTGCTCATGATAGACTTTGCCGATGCCATGACCACAATATTCGCGCACAATAGAATAACCTTCACGCTGTGCAACCGTTTGAATGGCATAACCAATATCACCTAGAGTCGCGCCCGGCTTCACCGCATGAATCCCGGCCACCATGGCTTCATAGGTGGTATTGACCAGTCGCTTGGCTTCTGGAGAAGGAGTTCCAACATAGTACATCCGGCTTGTATCACCAAAATAACCGTCTTTAATAATGGCAACATCAATATTGATAATATCGCCATCCTGCAGAACGACTTTCGATGATGGAATGCCGTGACAAACCACTTCATTCGGTGAAATACAGGTGGTTTTGGTATAGCCATAATAGCCAATATTAGCTGGCGTCACTTTTAATGTATTTACAATAAAATCATGACAGAGATCATCCAGATATTCAGTCGTGACACCTGGCTTGACATGCTCCCCGATCATCGCTAAAACCTCTGCAGCCAAACGCCCAGATATCCGCAGTTTTTCAACATCTTGCTCAGTTTTAAGACTAATCGCTGGAGCTCGCATATACCTATCCTCACTATGAATCCCTGAATTATAATACCTTTTTTGCGAAATATGTCGCAGTTGTTGAGTTTCAGCACAGCAATTTTCCTTGAAATAGGAATTTTCATTGCTGTTTATTTGTACAAACAATAACTGACACATTTTGATATCAAGTGCAGATATTTTTTGAGCTTATAAGGAAAAATATATTTTTCAGCGAATTATCAAACATATATTTCTACCAAGATTTGAATGACCGGTTATGTGATCCGCAAACTCACTAGAATCAAGGCTTCCAGCCTTAAAATAAACTCCAAAAAATTGGACATATACACTAAAATCGCTTTCTTTTGTTCTATTGATCTCCCTTTATGACAAGTCTGCGTACCCGGGATATTGTCGCCCTAGGTTTTATGACCTTTGCACTATTTATTGGTGCGGGCAACATTATCTTCCCACCGATTGTGGCTCAACAAGCCGGTGAACACGTATGGCTCGCTGCTTTAGGTTTCCTTATTACAGCAGTCGGCTTACCCGTGATTACCATTATTGCGTTGTCTCGCGTTGAAGGCTCCATTCAGGCACTAAGCTCGCCTCTTGGCAAAGTAGCCAGTATTTTGCTGACTGTGATATGTTACTTAGCTGTTGGCCCTTTATTTGCGACACCACGTACCGCAACCGTTTCTTATGAAATCGGTTTTTCATCTTACTTTGGCAATGAATCTGGCAGTCTGCTCATTTACAGCATCATCTATTTTGCTGTGGTGACCATCGTGTCCTTATATCCAAACAAGATCCTGGATACCGTCGGCTATTTCCTGTCGCCACTTAAAATTATTTCTTTGATAATTTTGGGTGTAGCAGCCGTGATGATTCCTGCCAGCAATCCGCCTGCAGCGATCGATAATTACGTTACCAGTCCAGTGACTGAAGGTATCGTGAATGGTTATTTAACCATGGATACTTTGGGCGCTTTAGTTTTCGGTATTGTGATTGTTAAAGCCATTACTTCACGTGGTGTAACCGATAAAAAACTGATTACCAAATATGCGGTCAATGCCGGCATTATTTCTGGTATTGGTTTAACTCTGGTGTATTTAAGTCTGTTTAAACTTGGACTGGGTAGCCATGAGATCGCACCAAATGCAGCCAATGGTGCCATTATCCTGCATGCTTATGTACAACATGCTTTTGGCGATATGGGTGCCTACTTCCTGTCTGGCATGATTTTTATTGCCTGTATGGTCACTGCAATTGGTCTGACCTGTGCCTGCGCCGAGTATTTCTCCAGTTTGACCAAAATCCCGTACAAGATTTTTGTCTTTATTCTGGTCGGCTTCTCACTGGTGATTTCAAACCTGGGTTTAACCAAACTGATTGCTGTTTCGGTTCCAGTCTTGAGCGCTATTTATCCGCCTGCCATTAGCGTCATTATGCTGAGCTTCTGTGCGAGCTTCTTCAAGAAACCATCTCATGTGATTGCGCCAGTGACCCTGGTGGCCTTGATCTTTGGTATTTTTGACGGATTAAAAGTCGCTGGTTTTGAATTGCCTGCATTACTGCAAAACTTACCTCTATCAGAACAGAATCTGGCCTGGTTTATTCCATCCATGATTGTATTGCTGATTACAGCTGTGATTGACCGTATTAGAAACTAAAATTTCTAGGATGTCTGAAAAATCGTATTTTTACCCAAAATCCGGTTTGAGCGTGATCAATAATTGTCAGGTTTTACCCAAACGGGCATTTATTGTTTCTTCATCATGGCATCAAATCACCGCTGTAAATCTGGATACTAAGATTTCCTATAAAATATGATGTATAGAATTGCACTTTAATTATTTTATTTTTTTATATAAATATAAACAGAAATTTTAATTTCCTGATTTTAGATACTTATTGTTGCCAACTTAAACCAAGTCCCCCTCCGAGTCATACGCAAGCTTACAAAGTATTGATTAACACTACATATCTTTGGCGTAGAATTTGCATTTTCTATTTGGTCGCATTAATCAAATGATGACTACATCTTATTTCCAAAATTAACTGGAGGTGAAATCTGAAAATATAATTCTTGCCTAATCAAGTGATTATGTAGTTATACGACTAAAGATGACCATTTTGACTGTAAAAGCCTGCCACAGCAGTTGCAAAGGTCCAAATTAAACAGTACAACTATATATTCAATTCTGACTGATTAAATCTGCTTTAATCTTCAATAACATAAATAAATGGGAGGGATGGAGATGTTATCATTACATTTCAACAAGCAAGTCTTCATTGACGCTCTTAAAGCCAACAACACCAATCTGGTGACATTTATATGCACCACTTTTGCACTCATGCTGACTTTAACCGTCCATTGCTTAATTCAAGGTAATTTAAAACTTGAATACTTCGGCTATGCACTGATTGTCTCAGCTGCGTTTTTCCTATGGGCTGCCATAGACCAGAAATACCGATAAACAAATTTTTAATTAGCCCAGATGGATGATTTGGCCAGTCATCCATCTGGTGAAAAAAGTGTTTTAACTTTCAAGAATTCCAGCATCCTTTCAGAATAACTATAAAAAGAACATTAAAATAATCCGATAAATGCTCCATAGAGCAAGATCCCCGTCCCGCCCAATTCTGCGATAATTAAACCCAGCATGGCTAAAGTCATCAAACTTCCTGGCAAATGAAACTTACCCAGCTGATGCGGTTGTTTAAACTGATTCGTCGTGTCTTGCAGAAAACCATGTAGCATATAAGCGGCAATCGAGAAGCTAAAAAACAGAATATTGACTAGTACGCAAATCAGATTCACCATACTCGGCCACACTGAACAATAGGCTAATACTGCCAGAATTAAAGTTGCGGGTGCATAAAGCAGGCTGCTACGATGGGCAATATCGACATAATAATGTGCGCGTGACTGAGGTGATTGACGGATCTGCCAGTATTTCCAGACGCCGGTAAACATCCCGATCCACAAGAATATTCCACTAAAAATAACGGCTATTTTAACGGCCAGCTCAAGTTCCATTAGCTGCATAAGTTTATTCCATCTCTATTATTTTACTGACTTTTAAGTCATATTTTCCCCAAGCTACCCTGCTAAAAATCTATACAGTAAAGCTTCATCGGGATTATAAAAATCATAGTGTATCGTATGTCTGAATTTGAAACATTGACTCTCCAGTGTCAGGATGGCTATCGCTTAAGTGCACGTTTTTATGCAGCTATTTCTGAAACTGAAAATCTTCCGGTATTAGTCTGTCCAGCCACTGGCATTACCAAACAGTTTTATCATCAATTCTGTGTCTGGTTACAAGCTCAAGGCTATGCGGTCATGGTGTTTGATTTTCGGGGGATTGGTGATTCACTACATGGTCCTTTGAGAAAGTCAAAAGCCAGTATTGTGCAATGGGGTCAACTGGATATTCCGGCCGCGATAGATGCGTTATTAACGCGTACCAATACAGAAAAGGTGACTTTACTTGGACATAGCGCCGGTGGTCAGCTTTTAGGTATCGTACCAAATCATCATAAAGTCGCAAAAGTCGTAGCCGTGTCATGCTCAACCGGACATATCAAAGGACTTAAAGGTAAAACCAGACTGCTTGCGCCGGTCATGTTTAATGTCATTTTCCCACTGGCCCGAATCACTAAAGGTTATGGCCCGACTCAAGCGATTGGTATGGGGGAAAACCTGCCTAAAGATGTGGCACGAGAATGGGCACTGTTTTGTAGTAAACCCGGCTATGTGATGAATGCGATCGGTAAACTTATATCACCTAAAGCAGATTTTCATGCTCAAGTCACCTGCCCGATCACCTCGATCTGGTCATCGGATGATGAAATTGCCACGGAAGCCAACGTGAAAGATTTACTGCGTTTATATCCGAACGCAAAAACTCAGATAATTGAACTTAGACCTAAAAGTTATGCGTATAAAAACATTGGTCATATGCTGATGTTTAAAAAGTCGCATCAGAATTTATGGCCGGTGATTGAACAGCAATTGGCTGTTTAAATCAGATTTAGATGGTTATTTTCAGGCTGCTGTGTTCTAATACACGCAGTTTGAGATGAGCCTCTTACAGTATATGGGCTTGACCTATATACGACTAGCCCCTAACCATGGGGCTTTTTATTGTCTGAATATTTTAAAACGGATATAAAAATGGGCTGACGATAACGCCAACCCATGTCTTTCTTTATCGAATTAAATATTATTTTGTCTCAATGTCATAAACCCAATTTCGTGCCTGTTTGTCTGTGGTCGTTTCACAAACGTAGTAGTCGTGATCCCATGAATCAGGATGGAAGATTTCACGCTTATGATAAGTCACTTGTTTGGCATTTTCGACGCAGACAAAGCTGTCGCCTTGGTCTTTAACTTGGGTTCCGTTAAGGAAACCGCCAATACAGAGGAAGCGGGATTGTTTGGGCATTGCTACAACAACTTTTAAACTATTTTTCAATGCGTGGATTAAACGATTTATTTAGTCCAGTGTAAAGACTATCCCATAAGCAGCAATCTATAATCTAGAATGGCTTTGTTGCACAAAGATTTGAAATGCAAAGCGCCCCTAATTGAGCCAAATTTAAGGCGTAACTTGGGTAAATGGTCGACCTAATTCAGTGAATTTATTGAGGACTGCCACACGTGTATGAATCTCATTGACTTGGCTTTGAAAGCTCCTTGCACTCAGTTTATCTCCTAATAATTTGATGCAATGCATCTTAGTTTCAACCAAACTTCGCCGATGATAGCCTGACCATTTTTTCCATAGCGTCCTGTCTAAACGTTTAATTGTTCGAAGTCATTCATTTCGCTCTAGCGAGCTACTCTTTGTATCTTTCCATGGTTTCGCATTTTTTCTAGGTGGAATTACCGCATGCGCTTGCCGATCTGCAATGACCTGACGGCATTGCTTGGTGTCATAAGCTCCATCGGTATAAACAGAGTCAATCCGCTCATCTTGTGGAATTTGATTAAGTAAATCACCAAGCACCTGTGAATCACTGACATTATTGGTTGTAAGCTGAACTGCTCGTATTTGCAGGGTTTTGGCATCTATACCAATATGTAGTTTACGCCATTGGCGACGATATTCAGGTCCATGTTTCTTGCGCTTCCATTCGCCCTCACCTAGAAACTTCATGCCTGTAGAGTCCATGAGTAGATGCAGCCCATCTCTACTTTTTTGGTAGCTGATTACAATATCAATATGCTTTTGTCTTCTACAAAGCGTGGTGTAATCTGGAGCTATCCAATTTAATCCGCAAAGTTTAATCAGACTTTGCACAAAGCCAGTAACCATACGTAAAGACAGACGAAATAAGGATTTAATCATTAAGCAGCATTGGATGGCTGCGTCGGAGTAGGTTTGATTTCGCCCTTGTTTGCCTTTTGATGGCGCATACCATTGCGTAGCAGGATCAAACCAAATGGCAATATTTCCGCGACTCATGAGTGCTCGGTTATATGCGGGCCAATTGGTTGTGCGGTAGATTTTGTGTGTAGGCTTCTTCATTTGAAAATTATATCGCTGAAAAAGCCTTTACAGATAGGTTTGTGCAACAAAGCCACTTAATTCTAATTATTATTATTTATAAAAACAACAATTATAAAAAATAAGGGCTGATAAATCAGCCCTTATTTTAAACTACTTTTTAATCAACAATTAAGTTAATTGAGCAGCAGCAATTTTCTTAGTATCAACGTCTTTAGCAGCGTCAGTATATTCGCTCATCTTGTCGAAGCTTAAGTATTGATAGATGTCAGCTGACATGCTGTCAATTTGAGCTGCGTACTGTTGATATTCTTCTGGAGAAGGTAATTTACCCAATACAGCAGCAACAGAAGCAAGTTCAGCAGAAGCCAAGTAAACGTTAGCACCTTGACCTAGACGGTTCGGGAAGTTACGAGTAGAAGTCGATACACAAGTTGTGTTCGGAGCTACACGTGCTTGGTTACCCATACATAATGAACAACCTGGCATTTCAGTACGCGCGCCAGCTTTACCATAAATGTTATAGAAACCTTCTTCCATCAACTGATGTTCGTCCATACGCGTAGGTGGAGCAATCCACAAACGAGTTGACAACGCACCACCAGGAACTTTTTCTAACAACTTACCAGTCGCACGGAAGTGACCGATGTTAGTCATACAAGAACCAACGAATACTTCGTCAATTTTTGCGCCTTGAACATCAGAAAGAAGTTTCGCATCATCTGGATCATTCGGGCAGCAAAGAATAGGTTCTTTGATGTCTGCAAGATCGATTTCATACACTTTGGTGTATTCAGCATCAGCATCTGCTTTGATCAGGCTTGGGTTAGCCAACCATTTTTCCATGTTCTCAACACGACGAGCCATAGTACGCGCATCGCCATAACCTTCAGAAATCATCCACTTCAACATGGTGATGTTTGAACGAAGGTATTCAGCAACTTTCTCTTCAGAAAGCGTAATAGAACAACCAGCAGCTGAACGTTCAGCAGAAGCATCAGAAAGTTCGAATGCTTGCTCAACAGTCAGGTCAGTTTCCATTTCTGTTAAGTCGATCTCAAGGATACGACCAGAGAAGATGTTTTTCTTACCTTTCTTCTCTACAGTTAAGTCACCTTCCTTAATTGCGTAGTAAGGAATTGCATGTACAAGGTCACGTAGCGTGATACCAGGCTGCATTTTACCCTTGAACTTCACAAGTACAGATTCAGGCATATCTAGTGGCATAACACCAGTTGCTGCAGCGAACGCTACAAGACCAGAACCCGCCGGGAATGAAATACCGATTGGGAAACGTGTATGCGAGTCACCACCAGTACCAACGGTATCCGGAAGAAGCATACGGTTTAACCAAGAGTGAATAATACCGTCACCTGGGCGTAAAGACACACCACCACGGTTCATGATGAAATCAGGAAGCGAGTGTTGCATTTGAACGTCAACTGGTTTTGGATAAGCAGCTGTATGACAGAAAGATTGCATAACAAGGTCAGCAGAGAAACCTAGGCAAGCCAAGTCTTTCAATTCGTCACGCGTCATTGGACCTGTTGTATCTTGCGAACCAACAGTAGTCATCTTAGGTTCACAGTAAGTACCTGGAAGTACACCTTGACCTTCAGGAAGACCACAAGCGCGACCAACCATCTTCTGAGCTTGAGTGAAACCTTTACCAGTTGCAGCAGGCTGAACCGGAGTACGGAACATTGTAGATACTGGAAGACCTAAAGCTTCACGAGCCTTAGTCGTCAAACCACGACCTACGATCAGGTTAATACGACCACCAGCACGAACTTCGTCAAGAAGTACTGGAGTTTTAAGTTCAGCTTCAGCGATTTGCGCGCCGTCTTTGAACGCAGTTACTTTAGCAGCAGCGTGATCGATCTTAAGAACGATTTCGTCGCCCATGTTCATGTTGGCAACATCGATCTCGATCGGTAATGCACCCGCATCTTCCATGGTGTTGAAGAAAATCGGAGCGATTTTAGAACCTAGGCAGTAACCACCGTCTTTTTTGTTCGGGATGTGCGGGATGTCGTCACCGAAGAACCAAAGTACAGAGTTAGTTGCAGATTTACGAGATGAACCTGTACCAACAACGTCACCCACGTAAGCAACCTGGTTGCCTTTCGCGATCAGTTCTTTAATCTGGTTAAGTGGACCCACTTCACCAGGAACTTCTGGATTGATTCCGTCACGTACGTTTTTCAACATTGCATTTGCGTGCAATGGAATGTCTGGACGGCTCCAAGCGTCTTGTGCAGGTGACAAGTCGTCAGTGTTGGTTTCGCCAGTTACTTTGAAAACAGTCAGTTTGATTTCTTCAGGAACGTCTTTACGGCTAGTGAACCATTCAGCGTCAGCCCAAGACTGCATAACTGCTTGAGCATTTGCGTTACCAGCTTTTGCTTTATCAGCAACGTCATGGAATGCATCAAATACAAGAAGCGTTTTTTTCAATGCTTCAGCTGCAAGTTCAGCAAGCTCAGCATTGTCTAAAAGTTCAACTAAAGGCGCTACGTTGTAACCACCAAGCATAGTACCTAGTAAATAAACAGCACGTTCTTTAGAAACGAGTGGAGAGGTTGCTTCGCCTTTTGCCAATGCAGCTAAGAACGCAGCTTTTACATATGCAGCTTGGTCAACACCTGCTGGTACACGGTTTTCAAGCAAATCTACCAAGTATGCTTCTTCACCAGCTGGCGGGTTTTTTAGTAGTTCAACTAATGCAGCTGTTTGGGCATCGTCAAGTGGCTTCGGTGGGACTCCGAGTGCGGCACGTTCTTCAACGTGTTGGCGGTAAGCTTCTAGCACAGTGTTATTCCTCTTTTTTAAAAAATTACTTATGAATTCCTGCTTATTCCAAGCTTCATAAATAATATGGACTCCGAAATTTTACTAAATTTCCAGTTAAAAGTTAATGCAACTCAAGTGTTTCTTCGTGATGCTCGTTATTTTATAACTAAATGATGCTCTTAATGATTATTCCATAATCAGTTCCAGCTTACACCACACGAAACAAGCCCATGAATAGGCCCTTTTAACTGAATTTAATGCATAAAAAAGGCAACCCTGATGTTGCCTGATTTGACGTTAAAAAGATACTCCACCTTAGTGTACAGTGGTCGAGTTTAAATACTGCTGATATGAGTCTCGGCAGCCTTGGAATTTCACCACGCATTCATCTTCACAGGTGCTACTGTGATTATTGCTGGCAAAGGAAATATCAATCTGATAAAGCTTTTTCTCTTGTTCTAGCATCTTCTTTAAAACGACTTTGTCACCGACGCTGAGTACATAGCGACTGCCGCCAATAATGACCACACCTTCTTCATCTTCCAACAGCAGATCAGAATGATGCAAATATCTTACGACTTCCATATTGTGCTACTCCTCGGTTAATTGGAGTTAAATTCATTATTCAATATAAAGATAAGTATTTCTATATTTTAGATTTAGAAATTGTCACAAAGTGTACATTTTGCTTAGGCTATTTTTATTATTTAGTCTTTTGAAGATGCTTATATTTAAATACGTTTAATGGGAAATATGGGTTGGATAATTTTATCCAAATATAAAAAAACCGTTCCTTAGAACGGTTTGTAATCTGGTAATTCGTCATGCGGTGTCGCAATACACTTTGCAGTAAATTCAGCGCGGACTTTTTCACGGGCTGCTTTTACATCTGCCTTAATCTCTTCGGCTGGAATCGCATAGACTTCATCAATAATATTCAGGATAAAACCTTTGGTGGTTTCGTCGTCGATCTTGTTGGCATGCTCGATTGCTTTTTCTTTCTCAATCGCATTCTGACGATCCAGCATAATGGTACGCGCCGCATTTCCGACACTTCGACAATAACCTTGCCACTGCTCTTCAGGGGTTAAGGGTTTCTTCTCGGCACAACCGGCCAGCGCCAGCATAAACGATAAAGCCAATAACTTTTTCATGAATTTCTCCTTCCGAGGGGCAATATAAAAGATCGGGGAAGATTTGTCATTTCAAAATGCCAGTTGTATGGAATTAAAAAAAGCCCACTCATGGGCTTTTTCATTTTGTGTAATTAACCACATGAAGCCTGGATAATCTTTTTGCTTGCAGGATCTACAGTTACAGTCACTCGTTCTTCACGATAATCCATCGTCACCGCTTGACCCGGTTCGACCATACGTACAATTTTTGCCTGGGTTTTCTGCTTAATTTGCGCTTCAGTCAAATTGGACTGACCGACCAACGCTGTCGCCTGATCAGCAATACATTTAGGTTGATTCATGTGCAGTAATTCCCACTCCTCGACCACCTGACCATTCTTTAAATGGCAATATCCGACCTGACCATTGCTTTCAGTACGAATCTCAAGCTTGCCACCCTGATTAACACAATAAGCGCTTGCAGGATTCGCTGAACCTATTTTAGGAGCTTCCGTCTCAGATTGCGGCGTGGTGGTACATGCACTTAAAGTAACAGCCAGCAAACCGAACAGCATTGTTTTTTTCATGAGAGCCTATTCTTCTTCAATAATTCTTCACCAATTTAGCATATTTCCTTATCCTTGCCAGACACAAGTCTGTGTACATTTTTAACCGTACTCTTTCATTAAAAAATGAAAATAAGACCTTTGTGAATTAAGGACTTCAACGCTATAAATTCTCTCAATAAACACGATAAACAAAAGAGAAGAGCCTCTACAAAATACGAAAATTCCGAATGAATCGCCTAAACCAAGTGATTATGCATTTCAATAGCATTGCATTGTCATTACATCATTCAAATATGCCTTCACTTTTAAATTTGTGATCTGTGCTGGATTGATTTAATATTTGATTGAATTTTAAACTTTCTATTGGCATGACAGACGATCCTCAACTCTCCCTCAAGGAATATCTTGCTACGGTTCAGGAAGTGGTCAAACTCACTTTCGATACACCAGTATGGGTCAAAGCCGAGATTCGTAATCTAAGCATTAAAGCGGGCCATTATTATCTGGAGCTGGCAGAAAAAGAAGCAGATAGCGATCAGGTGATTGCCAGTTGCCGAGCGACCATCTGGAAATTTAGTGCCCAGAAAATTGTCACGCAGTTTGAACGTGAAAGCGGAATTGAGTTAAGTCGCGATCTGAAAGTGCTGATTAAAGTCAAAGCCAATTTCGATCCGCAATATGGCTTTTCTTTAAATATTGTCGAGATTGATTCGGGCTATACCCTTGGGGATATTGCCCGGCGTTATCAGCAGATTGTTGAGCGGTTGACGACTGAAGGACTGATTCAGCGCAATAGAAATTTGCCCAGCCCTTTTGACCTGAACCGGATTCTGGTGGTTGCTCCTGAAAATGCAGCAGGCTTGGGAGATTTCAAAAAAGATGCCGATGCACTACAGCGTGCGCAGGTGTGTGAGTTTATCTATCACAGTGCGACTTTTCAGGGAAATACTGCTCCGCAAAGTATTATGTACAGTCTGGCACAAGCACTTAAACAATGGGCACAGACTTATAGTACAGCACCGGATCTGATTGTGATTATACGAGGTGGTGGCGCAGTCAATGATCTGGCTTATTTGAATGATTATGATCTGGCTGCCCTGCTTTGCAAGCGTTCGGTGCCGGTCTGGGTCGGCATCGGGCATGAAAAAGACCGCACCATTCTGGATGAGATTGCGCATCGCTCCTTTGATACTCCGAGTAAAGTCATTGCAGGAATCCGCAATCATATCTTTGAACTGACCCAAGATGTCCTGAATTATCTACAGCGCATTCAGCGTTTATCTCAGCAACAGATTCAGGCTTATCAAAATCAGAATGATCAATTTTTGAAACTGATTCAAAGTCTGGCCAATAACCAGATTATGGATGCCCTGCAACGTCTGCAACAGATCAAAGCCAATACTGCCAGTCTGGCCCAGCAGCATACCCAGCTAATTAATCAGCAGCTCGATGCCTTGATGCGGGAAACGCTACTACAAAATCCTAAACATGTTTTATCCAAGGGTTATGCCATCGTGCGCCAGCAAGAACATGTGGTTGCATCTATTCAACAGATTCAGCCCAATGATCTGGTTGAAGTCGAATTGCATGACGGCATTTTTTCAGCACAACTTATACAGGTATTTCCTCATGAATCATGATACTTTGAGCTTCCAACAAGGCTATGACATCTTGAAAAAGAATGCGGAACTGCTCGAATCTCAGCAGGAACCGGATATTGATAACTTGATGAAAATCGTGGAAGAATCCATGACTGCTTATAAAGCTTGCAAGGCACGGGTTGACGCGGTTCAAACTGCGTTAAATGAGACGTTTAAAGATTAATTGCACCCCATTTTAAATATTTTCTTAGGCTATTCTGCTAGATTGAATTGACATAAAAGCTCTCATGAATGAGGGCTTTTTTATTAAGTGAAAAAAATCATTTCAATGACTATTTAAATTTTCTAGATGGGGATTTTGATCAATCCGCTCAATTCTAAATGGGAAATATTGTATTTTCATTCTCATCCACCAGACGATAAAAAAGCCCAATATTAAATTGGGCTTTTTATTACTCTTCAATTTCTATCGGATCACCGTCTTTAGGGCGAATATGACGCGTCCCATCATCCGCAGGATCAACACTAGAACCATCTTTGGTAATAGCATTGTACATTTCATCCTCTTTCTTATCATCGATAAATTCTTCATCTTCGAAATCTTGAGGCTCACTATCGTCGTCAAAGTTCAAAGGCTTTTCTTCATTTATCATGGCGATCCATCACTTATTTAACCAATAAAATATCATGCTCAAATATTTGAAAGATTCATTCAAGAGTCAACGATGATCATTTGTGTAACTGAATAAACACAATAGTCATTGGAACATTACTTTTCTATCGACAAAAAAATGCCTCCTTAGGGAAGGAGGCTGAAATTGGAAAGAAACTACAGCGATAGAATCTATTCATGCATTATATATAAACTTATAATTTATACATTAGCATAATATTACATTAATTTTTCAATTAAAAAGCCCGCTTACTCTTTCAAATAAGCGGGCTAGTGCTGTAGTCATTTTCTTCGTATTATTTGCGTTTTCTTGTTTTCGCAAAACGAATATAGCACTGTGAATTTACCAATAAAGTATAGAGAGTATTAATAAACTGTTTTCTTACATTTGCTTTAAGTTACTTTTCGTTCAATAAGCTATACATATTAAAAAAGCCCATCTTTCGATAGGTCTTCCCCTTTTCACTTTTGCGCTGATTCAGGTATGTTGTCAAAGTGAGTAACGACTAGAGAATAAGCAAGCTATTGATAAAAATATATAAATAGACCATTAGTATAAAAAAACTATGCTTGTTAAATTGATTGACGATTTTAACCTTCAACGACACCTTATAGCTGACTTAATTTGCTAGACATATAAGTTAAAAATAACGTCTTATCCTGAAAATCAGGCATTTCAAACACCCAAAAAATGTAATTTTTAGATCTCAATTTAAGTTTTACATTCACGGCCTTTACTTGAATTATTACATCCTCATGCTGCATTTCTGCGAATAATTCTAAAATCAGCGTAAAGAATCTCAGTTTGTTGACTGTGTTGTATTTTGTTGGTTTATATATTCTCAAGGCTTCAGAGTATATAAGCTCGCACCATTCATTTGCATCTTCATCACCCATTAGCTCTCATTTAATTATTTAAAATAGATCACGAAGTAGGTTTATAACATGGTGGCTATAATTAAACTGCTTTTAATCTAAATATTAAAATTATACGTTTTTAGAAAATAAAAAAGCCCATCATCCGATGAGCCTTTTTGGGAAATATATCGTGAAGACTAAGCTGCAAATTCTTGCAGTACAAATCGTTTTACACTTTCATCAAAGTCAGGTTTTGAAAGAGCAAGCTTGCCATTTTTCATAGTTTTATAACAATAACTCGCTGCTACTCCCATACCAACCAAAGTCAACAACTTCATTGCTCACCTCTTTACTGGGAAGATTTGAATACAAAGTTATCATTCAAATTTGTAGTTTTCCAACTCAGTTTCGATTGTTTTCTGTACTACATGTTAATGAATGTATGAATAATAAATGAAAACCTGCCGCATGCTGAGTTTGCTTAAAGTCCTTCAACTAGTGGTTAATTTGCGTATCTATCCAGTTAAGGAAATTTTCCTTATTACTGAATTCTGGCATAGACCCTAAATTTATAGTCTCTTTAGCCCCAAATTTTCCAGCGACAGTATTCGGTGCTTGAACTCTGAAATCCAGAGGATCACTTTCATGTAGAGTTCTAAAATATTCTACCGCTTTATCAAATTCACTTTTATCCTTAAAACCTGGTCGTTCCTTTAAAAAGTCATAAACTTGTTCTAGAGCTGGTAGATAATTATTTTTAGGCATTCTGTTTTCTCTAAAATAATGAGTTTTATGATAAAGACCTATTTTGAATGAATAATGATAAGAATATTCCCTTATTTCTTAGAGTTTATGTAAATTATGATGATTTGAGAGTTAAATCTAAATTCTGGAGTAAGCTGATAAAAAATGAGCGTAAACATACACTCATTTTTACTACATTTTCTGATGCATGCTTAACTGACCCGCATTGCTTTAAAATAAGGTCTATTTTATTGAACAAAGTGCAAATGTCGGCTGCTCTATCAGTAAAGATCAGATGCACTTTAAATGCGCCAGTTTAAGGTTCAAGCCTAATTAACGCTATGAATATCAAGTTCATCATTGGTGGTCAATACAACAGAAGCCAAAATTGGAATGCCCAAAATGAAAGGTACAGCGAAAATCCATAGAACTATGGTTACATCCGGTTTAAAGAAAAATTGAATGGCTAATGCAGTCAAAATAAGTACAGAAAATAGAATCGCAGCAAAACGGATGATAAATTTAGTCGACATGCGAAGATGCTCTTATGCGTGAAATCGTATTTTCAATATACACCTATTTTTATTATGGGTTTATTGATTTTCAGTCTGTTATTGCATATTTTAATTGATTTTCTATATGTGATAGCTGAATTATACGACGATCAGTTTTCTTCACCCTGAAGTCTCATCCTAAATTCTTTCTCTACTCGTGATTTCATTGTCGTATATATAGAGAGATTGAATTCAGACATTAACGCTTCTGCTGATCCATAAATCAATCTACTGTATGACCAATAAAATTTGTGTGCTATCTCAAATTAAAAAAGCCCTAAAATTAGGGCTTTTTTAATGAGATTAGAATCGCCAATTATAGAACAAGTCAATCGCACGTTCTAAAGACTGACTCGCTTCCAGATACAGACGCTGATTTACCTGATAACGTAAAGTCAGCTTATTCACTGGTGTGAATACCCCGACCCCATAGCGCAGATATAAATCAGGCGTAATATAACCGGTCACAGAAACCTGGGTATCATCTCCTGTACCTTGGGCATCCAGAGCTAGACCAGTTAAGCCAAAACTGCGCCCGATCTGGTTGGTCAGTGCGCGGGTGCTACCCAAGCCCAAACTAATCCCCGCAGCAGCGATCGTATTATTCACATCGGATCTAAATCCTTCAGCCTGGCTTAAACCAGATACACCCTCATTAACACGACCGGTAATCAAGGCATTCAAGGCTTCCTGTTCTGACAAGCCCGCATCATTATAAATCTGAATACTTGGACTCGATGCCGTCCCTGTTACCCGTACCCCGACCGTACTACCCTGAACCGATTTATTGGCATCAATGTCCAGCGTCGGATTGGTAAGTTCACCATTAAAACGCGCGATAGCACGATTCAGGTCCAGACTTTGGCCATAGGCTTCGATTTTCACTCGTTGTGACACCCCGATTGCACCATTGGCACGCATTGCAGTTTCCAGACCACGCTGTGACAGATTGACTCGACCCAATAGCGGAATACGACTGTCAAAGCCCTGGAAGATGACCTGATTCCCTAAAGAAACAGCTACATCTGCCCGGATATCCCAAGGACGTGCTGACTTCAAGATCGCCAACTGATCATCACCTTCACGCACGACCCGTACATCTGAAGATAAACCGACTACAGGTTCTGAGGCTTCTGGCATTGAAATCAACGCACGCGGTACATCGACTGTGCCACTCAGACTCAGTTTTTTATTAAATGGATACATGTCCAGAGTCAAATCAGGTGTCACCACAGCAGTAATTAATGGTGCCTGACGAATCAGCAGATTGTCACCTTGCAGTTTTAACTGCACTCGCGGATCGCCTTTCCAGTCGACCGATCCGGTTAATTTACCCACACCACGACCACTGTTAAATGCGCCATTGATACTGGCAGAATTCTGACGTATGGATGAGTAAAGTTGTACGTTGGTCAAGTTCACCGGCAAGGAGATCATGCTAATCGAAGCATCTTTGACTCGAACCTCACCCTCAAGTAAGGGATCCGTTAAAGTTCCGCTAATTTTTCCGGCATAAGATAAAATCCCGTCCAGATTACGGATGTCCTGAATAAATGGCTTAAAGACCTTGAGCTGTACCTGGTTAAAGGCAATTTCACCACGCATCGGTTTACTGTCCCGATATGGATCAATAATGACATTGGCATAGCCGGTTCCGATATCCGGTGTTTTGACATCCAGACGAAGTTGCAAGCCATCTGCCACGCTTTTTGCGACCAACCCGACTTCATCATATTTAAGGGTAGAACCCAAATAATCTGGATCTTCAGAAGATAGGCCTACCACACCATTACGCGTCACCAGACGCGCGTCAATTTTAGGTTTGGCACCTTGTGCCCAGGCAGCCTTGGCATAACCATTAACTTTACCTGTCAACGCCAATCCATCAGGCAGGAATGCACTGAAATCTTCCAGATCAAGGTTTTGGGTAATAAAAGAGGCACTGCCACGGGTTTTGTTGACCCTAATCGGCTGATCAAAACACAACTGGCTTTGCTGACTCATCCAGCAATGAGCACCAACAAACAGATCCGATTGAGCAGTGTTATAAATCACTGCTGCATTTTGACGTTGCACCAGACGGGCACGTAAAGAGTCAAAATCACCTTTTTGAATCTGACCCAGCCAGTTATTTTGGGCATTAAAGCCACCGGCGAGCTGTACAAAGAATTTTGATAGGCGGTTTTCTGCCTGCACTTTGAGAATGTGTGCAGCACGAGTACCAGCCAATGATATCTCACCGCGTACAATCTCGCGTGAACCGCTACGCAGGCGATCCATTGTCGCGGTCAATAAAGTTGGTGTGCTTTGCGATGTCGGTAACTGTCCGCGAACACGAACTTTCTGCACGCTAAACAGGTTTTTAAAGGCAAAATTATCGATAGACAGATTAGCAGAAGCCTGTAACCGTGGTTGTGCCTGCATATTAATATAGCCCTGCGCGCGACCTCTTAAACCTGGATATAATTCAAACAGTGCTGGTGCATTGACTTTCAATTGGAGATTCTGTGCATTACCGGTCGCCTGAATCTGGTTGCTGGCATAAGACAGGAACAGGTTATTGGCTTCGAACTGCTGTGGTACAAAACCGCGCTGGTTTGAATTGATAATGACCGATAAATTACCTGTACCACGTACCGGTTTATTATTCAGCATACCCGCCAGATTCAAGCGTTGAATCTGAATACGTTTTAAGGCATCTGACCAAACGCCTTGGGTTTGCACATTGCCAGACAATTCGCCTTTCAGTTTGGCATTAAAATATTGCGGCTTAAAGCGGATTAAGGATGCGTTGATATCCCAGCCAATACCATTCGCCAGATTGACCAGACCACTGGCATTAATCTTGCCAGCCACACCATCATGACGGAATTCATTGATTTTCAACATTTCCGGGGTACCTGAAACGCGCAGTTTCAGCATACCCTGACTGGCTTTAAGCTGACTGGCATTTAAAGCACCATCATAATTCACCGCATAACCTTTAAATCCGCCACCCGCTTTTTCATTATGGAATAACAAGGCAATGGTGCTGTTTCCAGTCAAACGTACGGTTTCATTTTGCTCCGCCAGTCGTCCGGTCAGGTCGACACTATTCAGTTTAATAATCTGCTGATTCGGTTGCGCATAACCATTGGCTTTAATCTGGCCATTCAAACGATCTACCGGTGAAGCTGCGGCAATACTTTGGGTATTCAAATTTTTGGCATTTAATATCGCGGTCCATTTTAACTGACGTTTTTCCTGTGGCAGTTCAATCCGTGCATTGCCGCTTAAGCTGCCTGCCTGTGCATTGGCACTGTAATTAAAGCTCGGGACATTCAGGATATTTTTGTTCAGATTGAGCTTAGCCTGATACATGCCTGCAGGCAGAAGACCTTCTTCATGCTGCTCGACTTTAGTTGCCACATGAATATTCTGCTGACCTTCGACCAATGCCAGTTTAACATCGCCAGACTTACTGCTGAGCCAGCCCACATAAGGTACGGCGCGATCAATATTTTTCCAGGCAACATCCAGTAGCATCGGTTGTATTTTATTGCCCTTGACCGGATTTTGATCCAGCTTCAGATTCCAGCTTTCATAGCGGTCAAAATCAACCAGTCCGGTAAGGTGCAGGCCATTTTCCAGATTACCCGCAGAAGCGATATTGGCATCCAGACTTGGCGGCAAGAAATCTTGTACGACTTGCGGAATGCGCTCATGTTTAGGATCAATCCCATTCAAACGCCCAGCCAAATCCCAGCTGACCCGGTCTTTCCAGCCCACTGTCCCGGCAAGGCTGACTGCGCCTTTCATCAACTGACCATTCAGATCGGTAATATTCAGCTGATTGACCAGATCGGTATACATCACCGCACTATACTGACCTTGCGGAATATTTTCCCCAATCAGGTCAGTCTGGACATTCAGATCTAGACGTTGGATATCACCATTGAACTCGGCAATGCCGTCTTTGGTAAACAGTTTCTGTTCGGCTAGAATAGGCCAGTGATAATCCTTGAACTTCAACTCGCCGCGCATCGGTACCTGAGGACGCATCGGATGCACGATAACCCAACCGGTTAATAAATCAGGCGTATTGGTCGCTACGCCGGCCTGAATCGTGTCCAGTGTTCCACGTGCCCTCACCTGAATATCATGAATATTCAAGCTATCTCTTAAGGAAGGCAGATTGACGATGCCCGTAGCATCTAGAGGGTATTTGCCTTCAAACTGCATTTTACCCGTGGCTTCACGTACTGACAGATAGCCCATATCCATCCGGGAATCTTCAAAATTTAATTCGGTGCCAGACCAGAGCGCCTCATTTAATTCAATATTATAGAAATCAACTGCATTGGTCTGGGTTTTAATGACCAAATGATCCAGCAGTAAATGATCAACGCGCAAGATAAAAGGCAAACGGATAGCATTAAACTTGAACGGTTCGCCCGTTGATGGTTGCTTGTTAATAATTTGCAGATTGAGGACATCGGCTTCAGTCAGATGAATTTCTTTTTTGACAATCGCGCGCCAACCCAGTTTTACATCAGCACGATCAATTTTGACATCGACCGGTTTCAGGCTGACCAGCACATTTTTAAGAATAATCCCGCGCCATAAATTACCGCCTTCATATTCATATTGAATAATTTGCTGGCGTTCTAGCACTTGATCCAGCAGGAATTTACTGCCTTGATTGGTCGAAAATAGTAGAGCCAGCACAGACAGCAGAAAAATCAGCGAAAAAAGCACCGATAATAGGATGCTTCTGAATATACGGCGCTTTTTCGGCACAACGCTATCTTGTGGTTCTTGTTCTGGCTGTGGTTGGTTCTCGACCATGATCTACCCAAATAACTATTTTTTAAAATGATGTTTTATAACTGCGATCCAATAAAGAAATGTAAACGAATCGGATAATTGTCATCAGACAGTCCAGTCGCAACATCTATACGTATTGGCCCAATCGGTGAAGCCCAACGTACACCCACACCCGCGCCATATTCGGTCGGATTACTGAATTCTTTATTATAGGCATTTCCGGCATCTGCAAAGACCGCAGCACGCCAGCCTTCCTTAAACTGATAATTATATTCTAATGAAGCCACGCCCAAGGCCTGCCCGCCCACTTTAAAGCCGTCAATTTCCGGAGAAAGGCTCTTGTAGTCAAAACCGCGGATACTCTGGTCACCACCGGTG
Organism: Acinetobacter sp. YH12226; assembly: GCF_013417805.1. Lineage (GTDB taxonomy): Bacteria > Pseudomonadota > Gammaproteobacteria > Pseudomonadales > Moraxellaceae > Acinetobacter. The sequence goes on from NZ_VPDG01000004.1 coordinate 60,282, forward strand.
AAATATCTCAGGTTATACGGTACTTTGGCAAAATCTTGAGTAAAAATATAACCCGCGTCGGCACGCCCAACAAACTGATGGTCTGCATTTTCACCCAATGAATAGATAAAACGCCAGCCCGCATTCACAATGGCCATATCTGCATCAGAGAGTAAAGCCTCACTGCCCAGTTCAATCTTATAGGTCTGTTTGAAGCCTTTGGTTGGGTTGACCCGACGATCGCTCTCGGTACGTGAGACTTCATAACCGACTAATAGGGATTGCTGCTCATCTTCGGTATTAAAGCGAAAAGCTTCAGGAATCTGGTTAAAGTCGACAGAACCATCCTGCTTCAAGCGATCCAGACGATAACGTGCGCCGAAAGTCCGTTGCCAGCTACCACGTGGATTTTTGATAATCCGGTCTGCACCTAAGACTGCCGATTCAATCAACAGGCCTTCACCCTGTGCGACACCTTCACGCTCTTCACGCTCATACCCCCCCACAATACTGACATAGTCATTCAGCGGATGGTGATAGGGAATGTTATAACGTCCATCAATGGATTGGCGGATACCTGATAGCTCCATGTTGGCATCAAACGAATGTCCACGCTTATTCACAATGGCACGACGATATTGACCACGTAAACGGATATCGGTATCTGTGCCATAACCCAGACCCACTTCAGCACTGTTTAAACGGTCTGCATTTAAAGTCACAATCACTGGAATCTTTTTCTCTTCCCGTGCCTGTACTTTTAAACGATCCTGTTCATTCTCTTTGGTTTGCTGCTCAACCCGCAAAGTTCTTAAATTTGCACTTTCCTGATCGCGGCTACCGGCAAACTGGTCTTCATCTACGACATTCTGGGTCACTTCCTGAGAAGAGGATACCGAGCGAGCTGGTTGCATCGTAGCAGCCTGATCTTCACTCCGTTTCTGTTCTTCAATCAGGCTTTGAATATCGGGTGCCAGTTCCAGCTCTTTATCAAGCGGATCAGGGCGAATCGCATCTACCAGTGTATAATTGAAATAGCGTGAGTTGGTTAGGTTGTTGGCCAGGCTATTCACCCGCCAGAAGGTATAATCTGCACCCTCTGTCCAGGGAACCAGACTTTCCAGTACGTCTCGGTCCAGCGGAAATTCCTTTTCAGGATCGCTCATTCTGAACTCGACATTGCCTAATTTATAACGTTCACCCGTTTCAAAACGCAAGTTCACATCGGCAGTATTTTGTGGCTGAGCAATCTTTACATCATGCAGACGCCAGAATGAATCAAAATAACCATTGTTATTGGCTGCTGTGGTAATGCGTGTCTTGGTTTTTTCATAATTGCCATGATTGAAAATATCGCCTTCTTCCTGTTCAGGCAAAAGACTGATGACCTGGAATTGTGGCTGTTCCGCACCCTCTCCAGTAAATTCAATATTTTGACTGCTGATCAGGACCGGTTCATTTGGGGTCACAAAAACCCGAACCCGACTGTCAGAGATTTTTTCAAACCTGAACTGAGCATTATAATAACCCACTGCCTGCGCTGCCTGTCTGGACAAGGTGCGTAATTGCGGCAAAGCCGAATTAAAGTCGCCAAAAGACTCTTGGGTAAAACTGGATAATTTGGCTTTGACATTATTTCTTAAATTCAGATGGCCTTCAGGTACATCTTTACGATTCAGCATACCGTTGCTTTGCGCCACACCTTGCCCATTTATGATCACCACATCTGCACTAATTCGAGGAACTCTTGCGGTCATGATCTGACGTGGAGGACGGATTTTATAAAATAGCCGTTTGAACAGATTTGGACGTTTATCATCCTCAGCAACCAACTGACCCGGCACTTCTGGCAAGGTCAATCCGGCTTCATTATTTTTTACAATAATCTGGCTGTCTGCCTGAATCGATTGCATCAACTGGTCGACATTGACCGGTGCCTGATTAATTTCCAGCAGTTCTTGCTGGCTGATATCAGCCACCACCGTTTCACTGGTCTGACTATTGCGATAGTTTTGTGCTTCCTGTTTGGCTTGCTCGGCTACCTGATAAATTTCATTGGCCATGTTCTGATCAATAGTCTGTACTGGCAGATCTTCCAGATCATCAAACTCGATCGGCGTAAATTCGCCCAGACCAGATCCTGCATTTTGCTGTTGTTCCAGCATCAACATGCTGTCAACTGGTACTTCCGGCTCCAAGGCTTCTTCAATTTTTTCTTCCGCTTCCGTTTTGGACGTGGCCACACCCTGACGAATCGCTTCTTTGGATAGCTCGTCCACCATTTCTGCCTGAGAAATGGCCACGGGTGTTTCGGGCTGTTCAGTTTGTGCCATGCTCTGATGGGATAACATCATAAAAAATATGCTCATACACAGCTGCATACCACTATGCTGTGGTATGAGAGGCCCCATACTGCGATTTAGCATCGTTTTTTTAAAATTTTTCTTTGCAGGCATAGCAAACTCTAAACGAATACATTCTTTAATTGATTATTTGACCGAAAAATATAAGCTAAGGAGCTTAATTAATTGGTTTTTACCTTTACATGGCTGAAAGTATCTTACATGATTTTTCTCAATGTTTACGCATAACTGACATTTCTTAATAAAACTTAATGTAGCACGGCCTATATGAACAAAAATGAACATTTGTTAGCTTCTCGGCGCTTTTTACCGATGTTTCTGACGCAGTTTTTTGGTGCATTAAACGATAATGTATTTAAACAGGCGTTACTGCTGGTCATCACTTATGGATGGATTCAACAGCAATCGGCCAACATCAGCACTTTAAATAATCTGGCGGCTTTACTGTTTATCTTGCCGTATTTTATTTTTTCAGCCACTGCCGGTCAGATTGCCGACAAATACGAACGTTCACAGCTAATTCGCTATCTTAAGCTTCTGGAAATTGCCATTATGTTGCTGGGAACTGTCGGTTTTCTCATGGGTAATTTATGGATTCTGTTATTTGCCCTGTTCCTGATGGGCACCCATTCCACTTTCTTTGGCCCGATTAAATATGCCATTTTACCTGAAGTGCTGAAACCAAATGAACTGATGTCCGGCAATGCCCTGTTTCAATCCGGAACTTCTCTGGCAATCCTGTTCGGTATGATTCTAGGCGGCGCAGTTATTGCAGCTTCTGCCGGCAACTTGATCTGGATCAGTTTAACCGTCATCAGCATCGCCTTGATTGGTTATATATCCAGTCGCTATATCCTGAAACAAAGTATTCCCGCGCCTGAGCTGCAAGTTGACTGGAATTTTTTCCGCACCAGCTTGCAGACCTTGAAATATGCCAAAAGCTTACCTCTGATTTTTACCATTTTACTGGGCAATTCATGGTACTGGTTTTATGGTGCAACCTATCTGACCCAAATTCCTCAGCTGACATTACAAAATCTGCATGCATCTGAAAATGTCGCCAGTCTCCTCTTAACCTTTTTTTCTGTCGGAATTGGTCTGGGTTCATACTTATGCCGTAAAATTGGCGGCAGTCAGGTCAATATCAAGATGGTGCCTTTTGGCGCGATCGGTCTGGTGGTCTTTGCCCTGTATCTGGCTGCGAGTCTGGCCTTTGTTCCGGAACGTACAGGTACATTAATTGGCCTGGCAGATGTCTTTCAGCAAGATTGGAGCTATTATCATGTCATGCTGGCTGTTACCTTACTCGGAATTAGCGGCGGTTTTTATATCGTACCGCTGTATGCCATGATGCAGGCGCATTCTCCCCGCTCACATCGTGCGCGTGTGGTTGCAGCAAATAACATTCTGAATGCCGTTTTCATGGTATCTTCTGCTATATTTTCTATTATTATTTTAAGTGTTCTAGAGCTTGATCTTAAAATACTTTTTTGTATTACCGCAGTATTAAGCGGCCTGTTTACTCTCTGGCTACTTTACCGCCTGAAACCAATGATCAAAACTGCAAAAGCGCCCTTGGAGGATTAATTCATGCGTCAATATACAGGTCTCGATAAGCTGATTCATTCTTTTGACCAGGCATTACGCAGTCTAGTCCCGGGCACGACTTCGGCACAACGTGAAAATCCGGCCCAACCGGTCGAAACGCAGTTAACGGTCAGTGATGCACGTCATGTGGCAGGTTTAATGCGGGTCAATCATAGTGGTGAAGTGTGTGCACAGGCGCTCTATCATGGTCAGGCCATGACGGCAAAACTTCCGAATGTTCGTCGTGAAATGGAACAGGCAGCGATTGAGGAGCAGGATCATCTGGCATGGTGTGAAGACCGTTTAAAAGAACTGGATAGCCATACCAGTCTGCTCAATCCGGTCTGGTACGGCCTGTCCTTTGGTATGGGCGCGCTGGCCGGAATTGCCGGTGATAAATACAGTCTGGGTTTTGTCGCAGAAACTGAACGTCAGGTGAGCATGCATTTGCAGCATCATATCAGTCAGTTGCCGCCGCAGGATGAACGTTCTCGCCGTATTCTGGAACAGATGAACGAAGATGAACTGCATCATCGGGATACAGCGTTAAACGCTGGCGGTGTAGACCTGCCTGTTCCGGTCAAAATGACCATGACAGCTATTTCCAAACTCATGACCAAGACCAGTTATTTTATTTAAAAAGATCGATCCGATCTCAGCCCACGCATTGTGGGCTTTTTAATGTGTCTCAAATTTTGATCTAAATTTATTCGCTAAAGATATGCTATCATCCTTTATTAGCAATCCATATAAAATATAAGAAATACCACAGCTTTTCATTTCAATATTTCTTGCTCATTTCCGAGAGTAAATCCAGCTGGATTTCCTGTATTTGCGCCAGCCTTTCCCATTGATGCATTAATAGATGATCGAGTTTTTCATGTAAATGCTGGATTTCCAGTTCGGCTTTTAAATTGATCTGATAATCATTTTGAGAACGTAGACGGTCTTTTGCCTCTTGTCTATTCTGACTCATCATAATGACCGGTGCCTGAATTGCCGCGAGACAGGACAGAATTAAATTTAACAGGATAAAGGGATAAGGATCGGCAGGTTGAGTTACCAAAACAACCGTATTAATCGTAATCCACAGACCCAGAAAAATTGCAAAGCAAATTAAGAATGTCCAGCTTCCGCCAAAAGTTGCAATTTTATCGGCGAGCTTTTCGCCCAGAGTCCACTTTTGCTCTAATTCCGTTTCCACATTTTTGGTGATCAGTTCATGCTGATGCATGCTATGAATCACTTCGACCTCAAGATCTGTGACCTCACCCTTTTCCAAACTTAATAATGAATGTACATACTGCATGCGATAGCGGGTTAGATCTGTCTGACAAATATAATCTTGCGGCGTCCAGACTGGAATATCCTTGCCAATCTCTTCAGTAATGACTTTTCTGACCGTTCCCATCGGAGTAAGATCTTTCAGAAGAAAGTGCTTGCCGCACACCAAACATTTATGGCTCTCATTTTTTTCTTTCATGATAATTCTCTTTTTAAACCAGCTCACTCAGCTATAATTTTTATATAATTGTTTTTATTAAATAAATTTGATCCCTTGGATATCAATTATATATCAAGTCCGTCTGGTCTTTTGAATAAATGAATTTCACCTCGGTTTTATTTTGGATTGATAAAATACTTAACCAAGCGCACTATGATCTGATCATTCAAGGTAATTTTCAGATCGATTCAATCCTACTATCTATACATGACTTAAATTTACTATAATCATAATGATAATAAAAAAGGGCTTCATTGTGCGCCATTCATACCATCTTGAAAAACATTATATCGAACGTGCGGGCTGGCTTCGTGCAGCTGTACTGGGGGCAAATGACGGGATTATTTCGGTCACCAGTCTGGTGGTGGGTATCGCAGCCAGTGGAGCATCCACTGAAATTTTATTGGTAACCTGTGTTGCCGGATTGATTTCTGGCGCCGCATCAATGGCAGCTGGTGAATATATTTCAGTAAAATCCCAGCAAGATATTGAAACCAATGATCTACTCATGGAAGAGCGCGAACTGCAACGCCATCCCACCCATGAATTAAATGAGCTCAAAACGATTTATATACAACGAGGTCTGGAACCCGCTTTGGCACAACAGGTCGCTGAACAGTTGACCGACCATAATGCCTTGGATGCCCATGCCCGGGATGAAATTGGTATTTCAGCACATACCTCGGCTCAGCCCTTTCTCGCTGCATTTTCTTCGGCTATGGCATTTACGGTAGGTTCATTATTTCCTTTAATTTCAATCATGATTTTACCGGAACATTATCTGGATAAAGGCGTCATGCTGATTGGTGTTTTAAGTTTGGGGATGATGGGCGCACTGGCAAGCTATGCCGGTGGAGTAAGTGTCTGGAGAGGTGCAGTTCGGGTCATGCTCTGGGGAATTATCGCCATGTTATTCAGCGCCTGGATCGGATCATTATTTAATGTGTCTGTTGCCTAAATATGTGTTTATTTTTTAGTTAGACACAGAATAGGATTGAACGGTTCCTCTATTAACATCACTGAAAAATGTTTTTTCAAAAACTAGCGGCTCTAACAAAACTTGAGTTTAATTAGGGTCTGTTGACATTTACTGTTCATAATTAACCCTATAAAGGTAGCGATAAAAATATACAGGCTAAAGCAACAGAACTTTGATAATTTCTTTTGAGCTTGTCATATCGAGTAGCTATTCCTCTAAATTGCTTTAATCTACAAAACATATTTTCAACTAACTGCCTGATTTTATATAAACACCAGTCCATATGGTCATTGTTCGATTGGCTATTTGTTTTCTTTGGTATATTCGCTTTAGTCCCTGTTTTCCTGATCTGTTCACGCAGTGGTTCTGAATCATAGCCTTTATCTGCACATACCACTTTTGTCTCTTTTAAATCTAATGTTGATATTAAATCAGGTGCAACTTTAACATCATGTGTGGTTCCATCGGTAATCATGAAATCAATAGGATTGCCATGTACATCAACAATCAAATGTATTTTTGAGGAGTTTCCTCCTACACTTTTAGAAATAGATTGATTCGCTATACCGGCAGAATGTTGATGAGCACGTACATGAGAGCCATCAATAAAAACCCACTCCATATCGGGGCATGAGGCTAGTAATTTGAATAATCTAAGTAACTTACCGCTGCTTGACCAACGATTAAAACGTTTGAAAATAGAGTTTGAATGACCAAAACAACAAGGAATATCTCGCCACGGACAGCCTGTTCTAATTCTATAGAGAATAGCTTCAATAAAATTGCGTAAATTTGAGTTGTGGTGAATGGATAAATTACGCAGAATAACTTTCAACTTTTGCCAGTGTTGATCTGTCAGCATGGTACGAGGCATAGCGAATAGTAAAATTGGGTTTGGCGATTTGATTTTACTACTTCGCTATTTTTTTAAGCTAAAAGTGTCAACACACCCTAATATATGTTCGGTTTTAATTTAGATAATTAAAGCCAAAGATCTATGCCCGAGAGGTATTGTTATGGAAACTACCATCATTCTTGCCATCTTGGCGATCATTATCGTATTGCTGATCATTTTTTATAACAAGAAAAAGTGAAATAGCGATGATGCTTTTTTACTGCTTTGAGGGTTTTTACTAATCTTAGAGTAAATTCCAGAGCTTTAATCAATCAAATATTAATTCCCTGTTGGGAAACCATGAAATCCTCATTGGATTACATAAAGAATCCCGAGGATTAAAATCACAGAAACCACAATTTCCAATATTTTCATTTTTAAATGACTTCTAAACTTAAGCATCTCATCTTATCTGAATTTTCTTTTACTCTAAAAACAAAAAACTGCATCATAAAAAAAGCATGATCTTGCTTGATAAGGCTGGTTAACTATTCGTACTAGATAAATTGTATTAGCAGAAAATTAGGTGATTTGATTCAAATCAGCTGTTCAACTGTTGGAAAGCTATGTGATCCATGTTCAAACATGGCATCATGCCAAACATCAAACATGGGCACTTTCACATCCAGAGCCAAGGGCAATTTTTTTTCATTAAACTGCATATGCTTAAGATCTGATCCCCAGGCAATCAAATCAACATCCAAAGTAATCTGATGGGATGGACGTACTCGCCCTGATTCCTGTTCCAGCTGTTTGAGCAACTCAATCAGGTCTTCACTGGACACCGAACTTCGCAATAAACACGCTGCATTCCAGTAATCTGCGCCGATGCCATCGCGGCAAGGAATCATATAAATGGGAGAAAACTGAACTTCTCCCCATTCAGAAATACGTTGCTGTGCAGCTTGAAAATGTTGCTGAGGATGACAATTACTCGCTAATGCTAGGGCGAAAATCGTTTCGGTGGCGTTCAAGACGTATCCCTACAGAATTGGCTTGCGCGATAATGGCAGGCTTACGGATCGTAATATTAATCGATTCAATTGCTGTAAAGGTAGTAAAAAGTGCATTCAGCACTAACTTTGCTGCATGTTCAATCAATTCAGGCTTGGCGTCTTGAATGACTTTACTGGAAATCTCACAAATTTCTGCATAATTCAACGTATCTGCAAGTGCATCTGAGTTTGATGCCTGTTCTAAATCGGTTTGAATGATCAAATCCAGCATTAAAGGCTGAATAATTTGACGCTCCCAGTTAAAGCAGCCCACGACTGTCTCAACCTTTAAACCTTCAATAATAATGGCGTCCATTGGATTGCTCGAGAATTTAATACTGACCACATCCCCCTCAAGCTCCTTTACAAAGGGAGGAGCTTTTAAAGTCCCCCTTTTAAAAGGGGGATTTAGGGGGATTTTTCCAAGTCTAGATAGGGTTTAAGATTAATGCTTTAACAGCAGATTCGGATCCATGCTCTGCACCATCTGCAAACGCTGATCGGCATAGATGTCGGTATACGGCGCCAGAATACGCATGAAACGGTCGAAATACAGCATTTGCTTGAACAACAAGGCAAAGTCACGCGGGAAGCGGATCCCGTGACGTTCACCCACAGCCACCATATCCATCATGATATCGTTCAGGTCAGCAGGATTTGACGTTAACAATTCCTGCGGATCTGCCATCAATACACCACTAAACAAACGTTCCAGATCAGCAGCCAAAACTTTGGTATCAATCTGCACAGCGGTCATGCCCATTTTCAGCATGTTTTGCGCCATCAGCTCATAATTGGTATGTTGCAATGAATCCATGAATGCCATACATGCCGTCCATACTTCAGGCTTGAGCTGACCAACAATACCGAAATCAATAAAACCGACACGGCCATCTTCGAGCAGCATCAGGTTGCCTGCATGCAGATCGGCATGGAAACTGTTACACATCATCAAGCTTCCGAACCAGGTATTCATCGCAGTGATGAGTACTTGAGATGGATCTTTGGATACTTTTTTGACCACTTCAAAATCTGTCAAAGGCACACCGTATAAACGCTGCATGGTGAGCACACGACGGGTCGAATATTGATGATAAACCTTCGGCGCAGTGGCTGCCTGATTGTTGGTGATATTCAGGTAATTAACGAAATCATCCAGATTCTGGGCTTCTTCAATGAAATCAACTTCACGTACCATCCGGGTTTTGATTTCTTCGACAATGTCAGCCAGTGAAGCAAACTTGACTTTCGGGACTGCTTTTTCCAGCAACTTGGTTGCCCAATGCAGCACATTCAAGTCAGTGTACAAAATGGTTTCTACGCCCGGTTTTTGTACTTTAATCACCACATCTTCGCCAGACACCAGTTTGGCCGCATGCACCTGTGCAATAGATGCAGAAGCTAACGGCGTTTTATCAATCGATGCAAAGATTTCATCCAGATTACGTCCTGCAAATTCAGAAGCCAATACTTGCTGGATATAGCTAAACGGCAAGCGTGGAGTCTGATCCAGACAACCCTGAAATTCTTCAACATATTCACGTGGAAACAGCGACGGTGTGCTGGCAATAAACTGACCCAGCTTGATATAAGTTGAACCTAAGGATTCAAAAGTTTCACGCATGAGTTTGGCATTGCTCGGCTTTTCAGTGGCATATTTAAAGCCCGCCTTTGCCGCAACGACTGCTGTTTCTCCCATACGGGCAACTGAACGTATTCCATCTAACCAGATATTGTTTTTCATAATGTCTTAGGAAAAATTAATTAAACGCAGTGTAGCAAAAAAATTCACTTTGCAGGCTTATCTTGCCTGACAGATTGGGCAATCTGTATCTTTTTCGAAAGCAAGAATCCGCTGTTTAAAGCTCAGCCCATCCCACAACAACAGCTTTTGTCGAAGTGGTATCTGACCTAATCCCAGATATAACAAGGCATGATGTGCCTGTAAGCTGGCCATCACATTCGGTGTGGTGGCCAGTACACCGGAATCTGCACAGCGCAGACTTTCATCGGCCTGATTTTCTGGCGGGAACAGGCAAGCATAACAGGCGGAATCCCCTTCGACCATAAATAGCTGACCTTGCAAGCCAATCGCAGAAGCACTCAATAAGGGCACATTCAGCTCCACGCAAATCTGATTGACCAGATAACGTGTGGCAAACTGATCACAGCCATCCAATACCAGATCCTGATGCTCAATCACACTTACTGCATTTTCAGCCGTTAAGGCCTGATTCACATATTCAACTTGTAGGTTCGGATTAACCTGACTCAGTCTTTTGGCCAGCGTTTCTGCCTTATAAAATCCAATATCCTGCGGTATAAATGCCAGTTGTCGCTGTAAATTACTCATCTCGATGGTATCCGGATCGATCAGGGTAATTTTTCCCACACCTGCACGTGCCAGAAGTTCTGCCAGTGCACAGCCTATCCCGCCACAACCAATAATGCAGACATTAGAAAATTTTAACCGTTCTTGAGCGTCAATATCCCAGCCATCCAGAAGAATCTGACGGCTATACAGATGCAGTTCAGCATCGGTGAGTTCGAATTCTGGGGATATGGTATCCATATTAAATGTAGACAACGTTTTTCCTTGTTTCGAAAATTTTTAACAATGATCGTAAAATTAGCTTTACTGAAGTTTCTAAAGGCTGATAAATCTCTGGAATATCAATCTCACATTCAATTCACAGCACATCAATAAATGGTTCGGCAATCGTTGAGGCAAATAGCATATCAGCTAAACGTTCGGTATCAAGATGCAGCCGCTATGGCTTGGCAAGATTTTTTGAATCACCTCAATTAAACGGTTCCGGCAAACTGTTCCTTCTAATTTATAAAAGGTGTCAAACCTGAAGTTTTTAAAATCTTTGCTATTGAATTACCCTGTAAATAGAACTGCCTTGTTTAGCAATTCTGTAGTCTCTGCCTGTATTTGAGTATGAAAATGTATGAGTTCAGTGAGACCTAAGGCATCTGTCTCTAAATATGATTAATCTGAAAATACCAAGCAATCTTTTCAGCTTTCATAAAATCGTATGGAGAACATACATGACCGAGCATAACAATACTCAACATGATAATCGTGAAAAATTATGGGAATTGATCAAGGATGTTCGTTACACCATGATCAGCCATTTAACCGACACACATGAAATACACTCCCAGCCGATGACCATGCTGAACTCCGAGCAGATGAATGAACGTCAAAACTTATATTTCATCCTGCGTAACACCAATGATCTGGTCAAAGCAGCAGAAACAGGCCGTGGTCAGATTGGTCTGTCTTTTGCAAAACCATCAGATGGTATTTACGTGTCGATTAGTGCACATGCCCAGATCAGTACTGACCGCATTCTGATTGAACAGTTGTGGAATCCGTGGGCTGAAAACTGGTTTGAAGGCAAAGATGATCCTACCGTACGGGTATTGATTGCTGAAGCAGTCAGCGCAGAATATTGGAATGTGACAGACAACAAAGTCACCCAGCTTTTTAAAGCCTTAAAAGGCGGCGTAACTGGTGAAGCGGGCGAACCTCATGCAGAACATCAAAAAGTGAATCTACAAGGTAATATCTGATAATGAATGAGATTTAGCCTCTTGAAATTAAGAGGCTAAATTTTTGATATATTTCATTTTAAATATTAATGTAATTTTACTGTAATGACATAAAAATTATAATTTTAGCTTGCCTCAATCTGCTCTCTTGAAGATATAAGTTTGGGGAAATCAGCTCAATATCTGACTAAAATTTAAGTAGAAGATTTATTTCCTAAAAAAACCAAAGGCTGCCATGGCAGCCTTTGAACATTCAATCAAACAATTAATTTGAAAAATTAACTGACTCGCTTCATCTCTTGAAGTTTGGCAACTTCCTGCTGTTTGAGTAAATTGCGCTGAATCTTGCCACTCGATGTTTTAGGCAAAGACGTCACAAACTCAATCTCTTTCGGATAGGCATGTTTGGATAAGCGTGAACGTACATAACTTTGCAGTTTCAACATCAAATCTTCAGTGGCTGGATATGCTGATTTAAGTACTACAAAGGCTTTCACAATTTCAGTACGTTCTGGATCTGGCTTGCCGACGACTGCAGATTCAAGCACTTCTTCACATTCAAGCAAAGTACTTTCTACATCAAAAGGCCCAACCCGATAGCCCGAAGTTGTAATGACATCGTCTGCACGCCCAATAAAATCAATACCGCCATATTCATTCAGCTTCACGGTATCACCAGTGAGATAATACTGCCCGACAAATGACTTGCGGTTGTGGCCTGCATAGCCTTCAAACCACATCAACGGTGAAGCTGCACAGTCAATTGCCAAGGTTCCAATCCCGCCTTTTTCTACTTCCTGATGTTCTTTGTCCAATACAGCAAAACGATGCCCAGGAATAGCAAAACCGGCTGAACCAACTTTTTTATAATGCTCCAAGCCATGATGATTGGCGATCACCATACCCAGTTCAGTCTGTCCATATTGATCGTAAATATTCACATTTAAATCATGATTGAACCACTGAATTACTTCAGGCGTGAGCGGCTCACCCGCACTACTTACCACGCGTAAATGCGAACTGATGCCTGCATCAAATTTTTCTTTAAAGCCAAAGAACATGCGAAATGCGGTTGGCGAACCGGTCAAGTTACTGACCTGATATTTTTGAATGATTTGTACGGCATTATCGACACTAAAGCCACGTTCATCCATGATGATGCTGTGCCCTAAACTTAGCGGCCCTGCAATACCATAATACAGTCCATACGCCCAGCCCGGATCTGCCAGATTCCAGAAGGAATCTTCATCTCGCAGATCTACAGCGTGCAGCATATAACCCTTAAAGGCCAACAAGGCTTTTAAAGGCACAGGAACCGATTTCGCCAAGCCTGTGGTGCCTGAAGTAAACATCATCAGGAAGACATCATTAAACTGGCAATTTACCGGTTCAAACTCTTCCGGTTGTTGCTGTAAGGCTGTCCAGAAATCCGCATCTTGATAGTCATCTGCCGCTGCCTGATGCACAGTCAGAATATTCGGGACATTGAGATCATGGAGTTTCAGTCGCTGCTCTTCATCAGTAACAATCAACTGGGTGCCAGCGGTACTGATGCGATGTTCAATGGCTTTACTTTCAAAAGCAGTAAATAAAGGTTGGTATATGGCACCGATCCGCCAGGTGGCCAATATGGTAATTAAGAGTGCTGGCGTTCTTGGCAGTAACCCTGCAATACAGTCGCCGGCCTTTAAACCCAGAGAATGCATATAATTGGCCAACTGCCCTGAAGCCACGGCCAGCTGTTCAAAGGTCCATTGCTCTGCGTCTCCGTTTTTGCCTTCCCAGATCAGTGCAGTTCGGTTTTGACCCAGGTAGCGACCACAGCATTCGGTATACGCATTGATGTTCTCTGCGTTTCCAACCAGATGTTCCTGAACCATATTTTCAAAATTAAAATCAGCATATGCATGTTCTAGTGTTTTCATGACGACAACCTCTTTCCTGTTGTAGTTTTCAGGCGACCTTGCCTGAGTTTGTCCATTTGTATTTGTTGTTCCTGCTGATTCCATCAGCATACTTTCTCAAATCTGCATTCATGCCCTAGGACTAGAACATGAATAAGGCTTATTTTTCGATTATTCGCACTGTATGTCTTTAGATCATCATTTTCAGTTGAATCCTGCAATTTCCATATCCATCAATGTAAGTGCAGGATTTGAACATCAATCAAAGTCTTTTTTTTAAATTAAAAATCAGCGTTGACACACTTCACGCGCAATCACCAGTCGTTGAATATCTGATGCACCTTCATAAATCTGGCTCACTCGCACATCACGATAAATTCGCTCGACCGGAAAATCAGAGACATAACCGTAGCCACCATGAATCTGAATCGCATCTGAACAGACTCGCTCTGCAATGGTCGATGCAAACAGTTTTGCCATCGATGCTTCTTTTAGACACGCCAAGCCTGCATCTTTTAAGGTTGCAGCATGCAAGACCAGTTGTCGCGCCGCTTCAATTTGTGTTGCCATATCTGCGAGTCTGAATGCCACAGCCTGATGCTGCACAATTTCCACACCAAAAGCTTTACGATCATTGGCATATTCCACTGTGGCATCCAGCGCAGCCCGCGCCATGCCGACAGATTGTGCTGCAATGCCGATGCGACCCGATTCAAGATTTGATAAAGCAATTTTATAGCCCTCACCTTCCTGCCCCAACAAGTTGGCAGCAGGAATTCGGCATTTATCCAGAACGATGGTCGCGGTATCGGAACAATGTTGACCCATTTTCTCTTCTAGACGTGACACGATATAACCCGGTGCATCGGTCGGCACCAGAAAGCATGAAATACCCTTTTTCCCTGCAGATTTATCGGTCACAGCAAAGACTAGTGCAATCTGTGCATGTTTACCTGTCGTGATAAACTGCTTGGTGCCATTTAACACCCATTCATCGCCATCACGTTCGGCTTTACATTCCAGCGAGCTGGCATCCGAACCGGCCTGAGGTTCTGTCAAACAGAAACAGCCGAGCCATTCACCTGTTGCCAGTTTGGTGAGATATTTCTGTTTTTGTTCCTCTGTGCCATAACGCTGAGTAATGCCACAAGGCAAAGAATTCTGCACACTGACAATCGTCGAGATTGCACCATCACCTGCGGCAATTTCCTCAAGCGCCAAGACCAGTGACACATAATCCAGACCTGCACCGCCCCATTCTTCAGCCACTGTCATACCCAATGCGCCAAGCTCACCGAGTTCTTTAAGTTCTTGTGCTGGGAATTGTGCCGTTTTGTCGCGTAAGGCCGCTGTCGGTTTCAGTTTCTGCTGCGAATAATTGCGCATCATGTCCTGAATCATTTTTTGTTCATCATTTAAAATCATCGAACTTCCCTTTCTATATCTATTTATTTACTTCAAGCTTTTTACTATTGAGATCGTTGGCACGTCGGATAAGGCGGCATGGATGTCGCCTGCGAAACTGAGATACAGGGATGTATCTTCAGTTTCGCAAAGGATTTTTGTTTCTTTTGATCCTTCAAAAGAAAATGCATGCTTAAGCAAAATCATTTGAATTCAATGAGAAATTGACAGATGTGCAAATCATCATGTCCTATATAAATCGAAAACTTATTTAGGCTGCATACGGATTGCGCCATCCAAACGAATGACCTCACCATTCAAATAACTATTTTCAAAAATATGACTAACTAACTGAGCAAATTCCTGTGGTTTTGCCAGACGTGGTGGAAACGGTACCATTTGTCCTAAAGCATCCTGGACATTTTGTGGCATGCCTTTCAACATCGGAGTTTCCATAATGCCCGGCGCGATGGTCATGACACGGATCGCTTCACGAGCCAGTTCACGTGCCAAAGGTAAAGTCATTGCGACGACTGCACCTTTAGAAGCCGCATAGGCAGTCTGGCCAATTTGACCGTCATAAGCGGCAACCGAAGCGGTGTTCACAATCACGCCACGTTCCTCTTCACCAGCTTGCAGCTCATATTTTGCGATTAAAGCCGCCGCATGACGCAACATATTAAAAGTACCGCTCACATTAATATTCAGCACTTTCTGGAACATCGCCAATTCATGGATGCCGTTTCGTCCCAATACTTTGGCAGACGGTGCAATCCCGGCACAGTTGATCAGACCATTCAGTTGACCATACGTACTTTCAACATGAGCGAAGAAAGCTTCAACTGTCTGTTCATCGGTCACATCGAGCTGTACAAACTCAGACTGTGAACCCAGTTGCTGCTGTAATGCCTGACCCTGCTCCTGATTCATATCGACCAGAATCACTTTAGCACCGTGTTCAACCAAATGAGTCGCTGTAGCTGCACCCAAACCTGAGGCACCACCAGTGATCACAATAACTTTTCCCTGAATGTTCATGTTTATTTCCTAGCGATTTTTCTATTTCAGATACGACTTAATATGCAGAGTAAACAGAGTTTTTATTCTGTACAATTTCCAAATATTGCATCTTGCATGATGTATTTGGACAATGAAAACAAGGATGTCAGACTGAATATGCATAAGCCTGCACTGGAATATAGCAAAGGCACCATCTCGATTGACCTGGTGAACGAAGCATTGCTGGATGCCAAACGGCTGCAATTTGATATCCCTGCCATTTTGAAAAAAGCCAATATCCCAGCAGAAGTATTAAATGCTCCCAAGGCACGCGTGTCGGTCAGCCAATTTGCCCAATTATGGACTGTGCTTGCAGACAGCATGAATGACGAATTTTTTGGCATGGACAGCCATGCCATGCGTCGTGGCAGTTTTAAATTGCTTTCGAAAATGGTTATGCAGGCAGATACACTGGAAAAAGCGCTGCAACACATTCTGCAATTTCTCAACCTAGTTTTGGACGATCTGCAAAGTACGCTCATGGTTGAGGAACACTATGCCTATATCGTGATTTATGATTTAAAAGCAACCAAACGCATGTTTAGTTATGCGACTTATCTGATGCTGATTCATACCCTGATCTGCTGGTTAAGTGGACAACGGATTTTACTTAATCAGATTCAACTCAAATGTGCAGCTCCCCTGGATGATTTCGACTATAAAGTTCGGTTCTGTGAACAGATTGAATATCAGGCCAGCGAAAATTACGTGCAATTTGATGCAAGCTATCTGCAATTGCCGATTAAACAGGATGCTCAGTCCTGGTATCAGTTTATTCAGCAAACCCCACAAAATTTATTGGTGCGTTTTAAAAACCCCTATGCCTTGAGCACCCAGATTCGCCGTCAATTACTGCAAGTTTCACCGGCAGAATGGCTGGAACTGAATGAACTGGCCTTAAAAATGAATATGTCTGAAGCGACCATGCAACGGCGTTTAAAAAGTGAAGGTGTCAGCTATCAACAGTTAAAAAATGAGATACGCCGGGATACCGCCATTGAGTTACTGACCCGTACTGAACAAAGTTTACAAGAGATCAGCGATCAGCTTAATTTTCAGGAATCCAGTGCATTTCATCGTGCATTCAAAAAGTGGACTGGCGTCAGTCCAGGCGCGTATCGACAAAATAATATTAGATAATTTATATAAATTTAGACTTTAAAAATATTACCGAAAAACACTTGGATTCTAAGCATTTATTTTTATTATGATTATATATTTCAAGCCCTAAAACATATATTAGCAGGACTACACAGTCACGCGGAAAGCTTTGCAATTTACCCGAGAATAGATTATTTTTCATTCAATTTATAGCACTTTTGCTATTGGCTGTACTCTCCATTTTCCTTTCTAGTTGAAGGTATCTCCATGTTAAAGATGACTGATGTGCTTGGGCAAAATCTTGTCCAAAACTTCTCTAAAGCTTTATTTTCTTCGACTGATCTGATCACAGAACAGTTGAATCAAGGGATTTTAAATGCATCGGATGCAGAACTGAAAGATGCAATTCTGCACTTCTTTAATCAGGTAGATGCTGTGGAAGCGGCTCAGGC
Source organism: Acinetobacter sp. YH12226 (assembly GCF_013417805.1). Taxonomy (GTDB): domain Bacteria; phylum Pseudomonadota; class Gammaproteobacteria; order Pseudomonadales; family Moraxellaceae; genus Acinetobacter. The sequence goes on from NZ_VPDG01000004.1 coordinate 78,065, forward strand.
CCTTGAAATTCCGGCAGAACGTATCAATGAATTACAACAAGGTATTGCCTTGAAAGATGAAAGATCTCTGGCAGACACTTTGAAAGTTGTGGCACTTTGTCTGGCAATGGAAACTGGCAGTTTGGATCAGGTAGAAGTCTATGACTGTCTACAAGACTATCCAATGTAATTCTTTTTTAAGTATTCCTCGAAAGCGGTGCTCTGGCATCGCTTTTTTGTTTTTAGTTATACTGCGTTGGCGTCATATCATTCAAAATACTTAAGGTTTCAGATGCAGTCAGGAATTTATAAAGAAAAAATCCAATAAAAAAGCGACCACATCGGTCGCTTTTTTATAAAGATAGATGACAGATTAATGTGGCCATTGACCCAAAGTTACGCGATCATTCCCGCCATAATCTTTAACCGTGCGGACTTGCTTATAACCCGCCTGTTTAAATAGATGTTGTACGGCGTCTGCCTGATCATAACCATGCTCAAGCACCACCCAACCATTGACAGTCAAATGCTTCTTGGCTTGCAGAATAATCATTTCAATATCGGCCAGCCCCTTTTTATCTGCCACCAGCGCACGTTCCGGTTCAGTCGCCAGATTCTGCATATGCACATCATCAGCATCGATATAAGGTGGATTCGATACAATGGCATCAAAGAATTGACGGCCAAATGGTTTCAACCATGAACCCAGAACAAATTCCACATTCTCAATATCATGTTGTTCCGCATTATATTTCGCCACCTCAAGCGTAGGCTCGTAGATATCGGAAGCGGTTAGTGTCCAGTTAGAACGTTCAGATGCCAGTGATAAGGCAATTGCACCAGTACCTGTACCCAAATCCACCACACGGGCATCATCAGGCAGATCCAATTTCAACACAGTCTCAACCAGCACTTCAGTATCCGGACGTGGCACCAAGGTATCTTTGGTCACTTTGAGGTCTAAAGTCCAGAATGGCTGTGAACCAGTGACATAAGCCAAAGGCTCACCGGCAGCAATACGCGCCAATCCGTCTTTATACGCCTGTTCCTGTTCCGGCGTTAACTCCTGATCCTTTTTCATCAGCAGATCAAATGAATCAATCTTGGTGATGTGTTCCAGTAACCAGGCATTTTCCTGACGTTCGTAACTTTCAGCTTCGCCGCGTAAAGCCAAGGCTTGTAAAATATTCATTATCCACCATTCTGCTGTGCAAGCATGGCCAACTGATCCGCCTGATATTCGCGGTGCAGACTATCCAGCAATTCGGTCAAATCACCTTCCATCACGGCATCCAGCTTGTATAAAGTCAGGTTAATGCGGTGATCGGTCATACGACCTTGCGGATAGTTATAAGTACGGATACGTTCCGAACGATCACCCGATCCCACCAGGTCACGACGCATTTCCGAGGTTGCTGCATCTGCTGCTGCACGTTTGGCATTTTCCAAACGTGATACCAGCAGTGCCATCGCTTTGGCCTTGTTCTTATGCTGTGAACGCTCTTCCTGACACTCCACTACGGTGCCGGTTGGAATATGAGTAATACGTACTGCAGAATCGGTTTTGTTAACATGCTGACCACCTGCACCTGAAGCACGATAGGTATCAATGCGCAAATCAGATGAGTTGATTTCAACAGAGGTATCGACATCAATTTCAGGAAGAATCGCAACGGTACATGCTGATGTATGCACTCGGCCTTGTGATTCGGTCGCCGGTACACGCTGTACACGATGCGCACCACTTTCAAATTTTAGACGACCGTAAACACCGTCACCATTAATCAGGCAGATGACTTCTTTATAGCCGCCATGTTCGCCTTCATTTTCAGAAAGGATTTCAATACGCCAGCCTTGGTTTTCCGCATATTTACTATACATACGGAATAAATCGCCAGAGAAAATCGCTGCTTCATCGCCGCCGGTTCCGGCACGAATCTCAAGATAAGCCGAGTTGGCATCATTCGGATCTTTCGGAATCATCAAGATGTTCAGGTCTGCTTCAAGCGATTCAATTAAAGCTTTATTCTCTTTAATTTCTTCCTGCGCCATTTCCTTAAAGTCCGGATCTGACAGCATGGCCTGAGCCGTTTCAATGTCTTCTTCCGCCTGTCTGTACTTGGTCCAGACATTAGTGATTTCTGTTAAGTCATTATGCTCACGTGACAATTGACGGAAGCGCTTATTATCAGAAATGACTTCTACATCAGCCAGTAATGCGGTCAATTCTTCATGGCGGTCAGAGAGTTGGTCTAATCGTAAACGTAACGATTCTTTCATTTTCTAAAAAATCTCAAACATAGGCTGGGACTAAAAACCGATTTAGCACAGCGAAATCAAAAAATTGCGCCTAGTTTAACGACTCTGGCTTCTAATGAACATCATTATTGAGTAAGTCCGCGTTGCTATCATTCGTGCTCTACAGCATTTGTTAACAAATATGATTAAAAACAGTGGAATTGCCTTTTTTATAGTCGATCTTATTCTTATTTCTTGCCGATTTTACAATTCGCCAAATAAAGCAGGGAATTATGAAGAAACATCTTCATATTGTTTTGGGCATGATTTGTTACATTTTCCGCATCGAAATAATTACAGTCCTGTTGATGGACACGGAGTGATGACATGAAACTCAACGCACTTTTAATGAGTACAGTTTTAGCTGCTGGTTCAATGATGACCGTAAACGCACATGCCGACAGTACAGCGCGTGTTGCAGCAGCAAGTGCTTTAGGTAGTGTTGCAGGTACAGCATTAGGTAAAAACATGGGCGGTAACACCGGCGCAACCATTGGTGCTGCTTTAGGTGGTGCTGGCGGTGCAGCAGTTGCAAGCAGCAAGAAAAACCGTACTGAATCTGCCATTGGTGGTGCCCTAGGTGGCGGTGCCGGTTATACCGTAGGTAAAAATATGGGCGGTACTAACGGTGGTTATATCGGTTCAGCCTTAGGTGCTGCCGGTGGTGCGGCACTGGGTAACAAGATTGCCAAAGATAAAGCAGTGGAAAAACGCTCTAAACACTGGAAAAAACGTTACCGTTAATTTGCGCTCAGGCAATTTAGACCAGACGCTACATTTAACATGAAAAGCACCTTTTGGTGCTTTTTTTATTGTGGCTTTACTACGTGAATTTTCAAGTAATACATGGAATTATCCTGTCTACATCATGAATAAATTAAGGAGATAAAAATCACAATTCGCCAACATTGCCTCCATGCTGTTTTGCGCTTGCTAGATTAAATTTATCTCATCAACAAAATATAGCTAGATATATAAAAGGTGTCCTCATGAACTATAAATCTCTAATGATCGCTGTCGTAGCAACCTCAGCCATGGGTATGACAGCTGCCAATGCAGGCAATACAACCAATACAGCTTTAGCTTCTGCTTTGGGTGGTGTCGTTGGTGCCGCAGTAGGCAATAAAATGGGTGGTACCACTGGCGCAACAATCGGTTCAGCGATTGGTGGCGGTGCAGGTGCCGCAGTAGCTGCAAATAAACGTGACCGTAATGGTGCGATTATCGGTGGTGCCCTAGGTGGCGGTGCCGGGTATGCGGTAGGCCGAAACATGGCAGGCACCAACGGTGGTTATATTGGTGCGGCACTGGGTTCAGCAGGTGGTTCAGCTTTAGGTAAGAAAGTTAGCGAAGACCGTCGTTATGATGACCGCAGCGAACGTCGCTATAACTCTTCTCGTAACTACCGTTATAACGATTATCGCTATAACAACCGTCGTCGTTAAGATTCTCCCCCCCTTATTCTTTCCTCCTTTATAAGCATCTTCGGATGCTTATTTTTTTGCCTTTATTTTTTATCTTTATCTGTTGGTTTACACTTATATCGATTTTTTTCGATATACAAATACTTTCTAAAGTCGTATGCTTTTAGAGATGTCTATTTAAGAGTAATACTATGCGTACGCTTAACGATACCCAGTTCTCTATCCTCGAACTGGTTCCTGTTCGTGACGACAAGAGCATTCAATTCGCGCTGAACCATGCGCTGGAATTAGCTCAGACCGCAGAACGTCTAGGTTATAGCCGGATGTGGCTGGCCGAGCATCATAATATGGATGGTATTGCCAGCTCAGCGACCGCCGTGCTCTTAGGCTATTTACTGGCAAATACCAATAGCATCAAACTTGGCTCTGGTGGCATTATGTTGCCAAACCACGCTCCACTGGTAGTAGCAGAGCAATTCGGTACATTAGCGACTTTATATCCAGATCGTATTGAACTGGGATTGGGTCGTGCTCCGGGTACCGATCAAATGACCATGCGTGCCCTGCGTCGTGGCCGTCAGGAAACCGAAGATCAATTTCCGCAGGATGTTCTGGAAATTCTGCAATATTTTAAAGATCCAATTCCAGGACAGCGTATTGTGGCAACGCCGGGTCAAAGCACGCATGTACCTGTATGGTTATTAGGGTCCAGTCTGTTTAGTGCGCAATTGGCAGCAAAACTCGGCCTACCTTATTCCTTCGCTTCGCATTTTGCCCCGCGTATGCTGGGTCAGGCCATTCAATTATATCGTGAAAACTTTGAACCGTCTGAATATCTCGATCGTCCTTATGTATCGATGGGCGTACCGACCTGTGTCGCAGATACCGATGAAGAAGCACAATATCTGTCGACCAGTGCCTATCAGCGGGTTTTATCACTGATTCGTGGGCAAAGCCTAAAACTTAAAGCACCAATTGATTCGATGGAAGGTCTGTGGTCGCCGCCGGAAAAAATGTCAGTCGATAATTTCTTTGCCATGGCTCAGGTCGGTTCTAAAGAAACCGTTAAAGCCGGTCTGGCATCGCTTTTAGCCAAATATGACGTGGATGAGTTTATCTTTACTTGCGACATCTATGACACTGACAAACGCCTACATAACTTTGAGCTGTTGATGCAAATTAAAAACGGTCAGTAAATGAGAGTTGCATCTACCTATTCTCAGCAATGGGTAGATGTTTTCATCTTTTTTAAAGATAAATGACTAAAAGAAACATCCCAGTAAAAGCATTTCTATCGACTAGACCATTAAACAGCTTCTTCCTTGAACGAACATTTCACTTCTTTTCCTTCATCCATCTCAGCAAGTTAAAATTCATTCCTTTTGGATCGCCTGTAAATCCATTCAGTCTTCAATAAAATCATATTTTATATTTTGGTCAAATAGATGACTGTCTAAGTTAAATTTTTCACTTTACCCTGACTTGAGTTTTTGTTTATATCTCATACAAAGAAAATTAATTATTAAATAAATTCAAGGAATTCTAATGTCTACCAAGCAGGATCCACACGCTGGTATTTTTGAAAATCGCCCCGAACATTTTCAGCAGTTTACTGGAATTAAAGTACCCTCTTCCGAGCTGCTAGAATTAGATTATACAGATAAAGATATTGCGATTATTGGCACGGACCAGTTTACCGTGAGCCAGCTGGATAAAATCAGTCAACATGCCCGTTCGGTGAAAGTTTTTCAGATTAATCCAGCTTTTGTACTGCCCGGTTCCGACCGAATTCTGCAACGAATTATTAATCATCCATTGATTGGCAAAAATCGTCGATTATTTAACAACCGCATTAAAAGTTTGCTTTCTCTACGGTTTTTAGAAAATCAGGTGCAGAATTTGTGGCTAAGACGCCAGTTAATGCCAAATCTTGCATCTTCCCGTAAAATTTATCTGAAATCAGATCATTATTATGCTGCCCTACAACGTGAAAATTGCCGCCTGATTACCTGGCCGATTCTGAAAATTTCGGAAAATACAATTCATTGTATTAATGGTGAACAGCATCCGGTCGATATCATTATTCATACTTATTTAGCAGAAAAATAACTCACGCTGGCGAGTAAAAATGAAAAATTGGTAAGCTGATAATGAGATTTTTATTTACGTATCAAGAACCGACATGATGATTTATTCAACAGAATGAGCAAAGAAGACTCTTTTATATTTCAGAATATGATAGTTGGTATTTTCTTAGAATTATAAAATTCATACATTATTTCGATTAATCAATGCTTACTTGTAATTTTTAGCTATAAATCAAAGCCAAACCGCAGTTTGGCTCTGGCTGGTTTCTTAACCGATTCGACGTTTTAAACCGGTCATTTGCAACACACGTGTTGAGATTTCTTCAATCGACATTTCAGACACATTCAGGTACTTGATGCCTTCCGAAATATAAATTCCTTCAATCGCACGCAACTCCATCTGACACTGACTAAAGCTGGCATAACGGCTATTGGCCTTACGCTCAGAACGAATGGCCACAAGGCGTTCCGCATCAATCATCAGGCCAAACAGCTTGTTTTTATGCGGTCGCAGCACGGCTGGCAGTCGGTTATCATCCAAATCTTCTTCAGTCAGTGGATAGTTCGCCACGCGAATACCGAACTGCAAAGACAGATAAATAGAGGTCGGGGTTTTACCTGAACGCGATACACCAATCAGGATCAGGTCAGCTTTATCATAATGACGGGTACGTGCGCCGTCGTCGTTATCTAAAGCAAAATGAACAGCATCAATACGGGCCTTATAAGACTCAGAGTCGGTCACCGCATGGGTCTGCCCGACTAAAGTTGTAGGAATCGTGCCTAATTCATCAGCCAACTTACTAATAAGCCCTTCAAATACATCAAGATTTACTGCATTTGCGGTGTTAATGATGTCGCGCACATAGGGATCAACCAGGGTGTCAAATACCAGCGGTTTTTCACCGTCGATTTGAGCTCTTGCATTGATCTCTGCCACCACGTTTGTGGCCGCCTCTTCGGAACTAATGTAAGGAATAATATGAATGTCAAATTTCACATGCGGAAACTGCGCTAACAGCGAGTGTCCAAGGGTTTCAGCGGTGATGGCGGTACCATCTGAAATAAAGAAAACACTACGCTGAATTTGTTTACCTTCCGACATTAAAATTCTCCTCCAACATTTGTCTTAGTGCTATATAATCTTTATAGTAAACCGATCTTACATGACTGTCGCTTAGTAAAATCAAAAACCTAGATGATTTGCTATACTCTCATGCCGAGATAGTGATTAATACTGCAAAAGTGGAGTAACAACTTTGGAAGCGCGCGTAATTGGTCTGGAAAAATTAGGGAAGCACGACGTTGAGCTGGTCGGTGGGAAAAACTCATCACTAGGCGAAATGATCAGCCACTTATCAAATGCTGGCGTATCTGTGCCAGGTGGTTTCGCAACGACTGCCGATGCCTACCGTGAATTTCTCGAGCAAAGTGGCCTAAACGCTAAAATCAATGCAGAGCTTGCTGCACTCAATGTTGATGATGTAAATGCACTTGCTGAAACTGGCGCAAAAATTCGTCAATGGATTGTGGATACTCCACTTACGCCTGCATTAGAACAAGAAGTTCGTACAGCATTTGCAGAACTTTCTAACGGCAACCCTGACATCGCGGTTGCCGTTCGTTCTTCTGCAACTGCAGAAGATTTGCCGGATGCTTCTTTTGCCGGCCAGCAAGAAACTTTCCTGAACATTCGTGGTATTGATAACGTTCTGATCGCAATCAAAGAAGTGTTTGCATCTTTGTATAACGACCGCGCAATCTCATACCGTGTACACCAAAACTTTGCCCATGATGTAGTTGCGCTGTCTGCTGGTGTACAACGCATGGTTCGTTCAGAAACTGGTGCTGCAGGTGTAATGTTTACACTAGATACTGAATCAGGCTTCCGTGATGCAGTATTCATTACCGCATCTTATGGTTTGGGTGAAATGGTCGTTCAAGGTGCAGTTAATCCGGACGAATTCTATATTTCTAAACCGCTTTTAAATGCAGGCCGACACGCGATTCTTCGTCGCAACCTGGGTTCTAAGCACCAGAAAATGATTTATGGTGAAGAAGCATCTGCAGGTAAATCTGTCGTTGTCGTGGATGTTGAAAAAGCTGAACGCCAACAGTTCGCTCTAAACGACCAGGAACTACAAGAACTTGCCAAACAAGCGCTGATCATTGAAAACCACTACGGTGCACCAATGGACATCGAGTGGGCAAAAGATGGCGATGATGGCAAGATTTATATCGTTCAGGCGCGTCCTGAAACTGTAAAAAGCCGTGAAAATGTCGGCACTATGGAACGCTACCTGTTGAAACAACGCGGTACTGTGATCTGTGAAGGCCGTTCAATTGGTCAACGCATTGGTTCTGGTAAAGTCCGCATTGTGACGTCTATTAAAGAAATGGACAAAGTACAAGATGGTGATGTTCTTGTATCTGATATGACTGACCCGGATTGGGAACCAGTCATGAAACGTGCAGCTGCGATTGTAACAAACCGTGGTGGTCGTACTTGTCACGCAGCAATTATTGCACGTGAGCTTGGTGTTCCTGCAATCGTGGGTTGTGGTAATGCAACTGAAGTTCTTGTAGACGGTCAGGAAGTGACTGTGTCTTGTGCTGAAGGTGATACTGGCTTTATCTATGAAGGCGCACTAGATTTTGAAATTCAAAAGAATTCAATTGAGTCTATGCCTGCTCTTCCATTTAAAGTAATGATGAACGTGGGTAACCCGGATCGTGCATTTGACTTTGCTCAAATTCCAAACGCAGGTATTGGTCTGGCGCGTCTTGAATTCATTATTAACCGTATGATTGGTGTTCACCCGAAAGCATTGATCAATATTGACAGCCTTCCACGTGAAACACGTGCAGCAGTCATGGCGCGTACTGCAGGTTATGCATCTCCAATCGAATTCTATGTAGAGAAACTGGTTGAAGGTATCTCGACACTTGCTGCTGCTTTTGCAGACAAGCCAGTCATTGTTCGTATGTCAGACTTTAAGTCTAACGAATATGCAAATTTGATCGGTGGTAAGTTATACGAGCCAGAAGAAGAAAACCCGATGCTAGGTTTCCGTGGTGCAAGTCGCTACGTTTCTGATAACTTCCGTGATTGCTTCGAACTTGAATGTCGTGCATTGAAAAAGGCACGTGATGAAATGGGTTTAACCAACATCCAGATCATGATTCCATTTGTTCGTACTGTTGCTGAAGCGAAACGTGTGATTGAACTTCTTGCATTAAATGGTCTTAAGCGCGGTGAAAACGGCCTTAAAGTGATCATGATGTGTGAACTTCCAACCAATGCTTTATTGGCAGATCAGTTCCTTGAACATTTCGATGGTTTCTCTATTGGTTCAAACGACTTGACACAATTAACGCTTGGTCTTGACCGTGACTCTGGTATTGTCTCTCACCTATTTGATGAGCGCGACCCTGCGGTTAAAGCGTTGCTTTCTCTTGCAATTCAAGCATGCCGTAAAGCTGGCAAATATGTAGGTATTTGTGGTCAAGGTCCTTCTGACCACCCAGATCTTGCACAATGGTTAATGGAACAAGGTATCGACTCTGTGTCTTTAAACCCAGACTCGGTACTTGAAACCTGGTTCTTCCTGGCTGAAGAAAAAGTGCAAAAAGCATAAGCAATTGTGAATAAAAAAGACCCTTTTATAGGGTCTTTTTTATGAGATAGATATTATGATTTACTGTTTGAAAATTAATAATTAAAGGCCTAATCGCAAGATAAACGATTGAATTTATAAATATAATTAAATCAAAGCTTATCAACACATGAAAACTGTAATGACAAACAAATACCAACAGTAAAGTCATATCAAAATGGCAATAATAATGAATAACCATTGGATGTTCGGGAAGATATTTTTAAGAGTGGTGATCCTTGCAATTTTGTATAGGCGCATTTTTAATGAGAAATATGATTGAAAATCCTCAATTAATCTATATCTTACGATAAGAGGATGTTTGTTTTCAAAACAGAATTCAATACAATCTTGATCAAAGCTATTATCAGTTCACATTTATATATTGAGATTCAGTCTATATGCAGATTTACTTGGCACGAAACAATCAACAAGCTGGTCCATATACGCTCGAGCAATTGAATCAGATGCTGGCGAATCAACAAGTCATGCTGACTGACCTGGCATGGCATCAAGGCATGACAGAATGGAAAGCCTTAGGTGAACTTACCCAAGGAAAATCGGTATATCAACCTGAAGGTTATGTCGCTCCGGCAGTCACACCTGAAACACCGATATTCCAGAACAGCCAGCCAACGACTTCGGCCTACTCACAGCCTCATACTCAAACAGCGACTCAAAAAAATGAACTCGCCAGTATTCCAAGCCGTATCCTGGCCAAAATTGTAGATGTGTTACTGTGGTTACCAGCAACCTTCATTTTGACTGCATTTTTTACCCCTGAACAGGAAACGCGGTTTGCACAACTGAATGAAGAGTTCATGAATGTCGTGCTGAGTAGCGATGCAGATCCTGCACTGGCTCAGCAATTACAGACCCAAATGTTTGAGATGTTTTCTCAGCAGGCGTGGCTTGCCACAGCGGTCTATTTGATTATCATGCTGGCCATTCAAGCCTTTCTGATTGCCAAATCAGGCCAAAGTATTGGTAAAAAGCTGACAAAAATCAAAATTGTAGATGCCGAATCAGGTGAAAAGCCCAGCCTGTTGCGCGCTTTTACTATTCGTAGCGTATTTTTCATATTTTTAAATATTGTATTTATGCCATTGAGTTTAATTATTGACTGGGCCTTCGGGTTAGGCAAAAAACGTCAAACCTTGCACGATAAACTCGCAAAAACGCAAGTTGTGAAACAATAGTGCAGGAATACACAAAATGGGATGAATATCATCCCATTTTGATTACAGAACTTTGAAATTGAAATAAAATTCCCATAAATCCCCCCAATCCAGACCAGCAAAATCGGTTTTTATTACAGGCATTTAAAGCGCCCTAGATATAGCTTAGTTCGTGAATCTCAGGCATAATGCCCTACAACGTAGCGGTGTATTGTGATTAATAGGATGTTTTGTAAAATTCAGCCTTTTTTGTCATGTGCACTTTAATCGCTATCCCATATTAAATTAGGGAATGGGACTCTTCACCGAGGTTGTAAAATGAGACAAACGATTTTAGCTGTATTGTCTTTATCTGCGATGACTGCACTCTTGACCGGGTGTGGTGGTGATATGGTACTTCTGAACTCTAAAGGTCCAGTTGCAGCAGGTCAAAGTAACCTGATGATGACTGCGATTTACTTAATGCTATTGGTGGTTATTCCATCAATCATCATGGCATTATGGTTCGGTTGGAAATATCGTGCATCGAATAAAGACGCAGACTATAAACCTACATGGACACACTCTACTGCGATTGAAATTGTAGTATGGGGTATCCCTGTCATTATTATTGGTATTTTAGCTTGGTTAACTTGGTGGGGCTCCCACAAGTATGACCCATACCGTCCAATTGAAGCAGATAAAGCACCTTTAACTGTTCAGGTTATTGCTGAGCAATTTAAATGGATCTTCATCTATCCTGAGCAAGGCATTGCAACTGTTAACGAATTGCGTTTCCCAGAGCAAACTCCGGTAAGCCTTCGTTTAACCTCTAACTTCACGATGAACTCGTTCTTCATCCCGGCGTTAAGTGGTCAGATTTATGCAATGGCAGGTATGCAAACTCACCTCAACCTATTAGCTGATGAAACTAGCCCAGCTGAAGGCTACCGTGGTTTCTCTTCAAACTATTCAGGTTACGGCTTCTCACAAATGCGCTTCCGTGCACATTCTGTGACTGATGCCCAGTTTGCCGAATGGGTTTCTGCTATTCAGGCAGGAAACGGTACTTCAGTTAACCCTAATGCAGTACAAAAAACTGTTCTAGACCAAGCTGAATTTGCAAGCTTACGTGACGGTAACCGCGGTGTTCACCAGATCGAAGCGATTATTGCAAGAGCTAAGACTCCTGAAGAGAAGGCTGCTGCTGAAGCAATGAAGCCTTACCCTACTAAGCCACATCCTGTGACTTACTACTCTTCTGTAGAGCAAGGTTTGTTTGAATCTGTGATTCACAAGTATATGAGTAACTACCACGGTGCTGACCATTCAGCTCCTGTAGAAGCTGCAGCGACTGATGCTGTTGCTCATGAAGCGTCTGCTTCTGAAGCTCATGTAGCTGGTGAACATGCGACTGCTTCTCAAGGAGAATAAGACATGAGCTTCTTAGGTAAGTTAGGTCCGGATGCAATTCCTTACGATCCAATCGTATTGGCAACTGTTGCAATGATGATCTTGGGTGGTATCGCAGTTGTTGCCGGTATTACCTACTTCAAAAAATGGGGCTACCTGTGGAACGAATGGTTCACATCTGTAGACCATAAAAAAATTGGTATCATGTACCTGTTCGTATCGATCATCATGCTGGTGCGTGGTTTCGCCGATGCGATCATGATGCGTCTTCAGCAGTTCCTTGCAAAAGGTGGCGGCGAAGGTTATTTACACCCTGAGCATTACGATCAGATCTTTACCGCGCATGGCGTGATCATGATCTTCTTCGTGGCAATGGGTCTTGTTGTTGGTTTGATGAACATCTCTGTACCGCTTCAAATCGGTGCACGTGACGTTGCATTTCCATTATTAAACTCACTCAGCTTCTGGTTATTCGCCGGTGCTGCGGGTCTAATGATGGTGTCACTCGCGTTAGGTGAGTTCGCTGCAACAGGCTGGATGGCATACCCTCCACTGTCTGGCATTGAATACTCTCCAGGCGTAGGTATGGACTACTATATCTGGGCACTGCAAATTTCAGGTCTGGGTACGCTATTAACGGGTGTTAACTTCTTCGTTACCATCATAAAAATGCGTGCGCCTGGCATGAAACTTATGGAAATGCCAATCTTTACCTGGACATCTTTATGTACAGCAGTATTGATTATTGCGGCTTTCCCAGTGTTGACTGCAACAATTGCAATGTTAACGCTTGACCGTTACTTCGGTTTCCACTTCTTTACTAACGACTTGGGTGGTAGCCCGATGTTGTACGTGAACTTGATTTGGACTTGGGGTCACCCGGAAGTATATATCTTGGTATTACCAGCATTTGGTATTTACTCTGAAGTTGTTGCGACTTTCTCGCGCAAAGCATTGTTCGGTTACAAATCAATGGTGTATGCAACAGTAGCAATCACAGTATTGTCATTCGTTGTATGGGTTCACCACTTCTTTACTATGGGTGCTGGTGCCAACGTTAACGCGTTCTTCGGTATCATGACCATGATTATTGCGATTCCTACAGGTGTGAAAATCTTCTCTTGGTTATTCACCATGTACAAGGGTCGTATTGTTTACACTACTCCAATGCTATGGACACTAGGCTTCCTGGTAACTTTCGGTATCGGTGGTTTAACAGGTGTATTGATGGCGGTTCCACCAGCGGACTTCCTGGTACATAACTCTTTATTCCTGATTGCTCACTTCCATAACGTAATTATTGGTGGTGTAGTATTTGCGATGTTCGCAGGTATCATCTTCTACTGGCCGAAAATGTTCGGTTGGAGACTGAATGAGACTTGGGGTAAAGCAGCGTTCTGGTTCTGGTTCTTCGGTTTCTACTTTGCGTTCATGCCACTTTATATCCTTGGTTTCATGGGTATGACACGTCGTTTGAATACATTTGACAACCCAGAATGGGACCCGTATGTAAATATCGCGATGTTCGGTGCAGTTCTGATTGCGCTTGGTATCGTATGTTTCATTCTGCAAATCGTGGTTGGTTTCTTACAACGTGACCAACGTCTGGATTTGACTGGCGATCCATGGGATGGTCGTACCCTTGAATGGGCGACATCTTCTCCTGCTCCGTTCTATAACTTTGCTCATCTTCCAAAGATCAATGGTATTGATACTTTCTGGATCGAGAAAGAAAATGGTGTTGCGTATGCAAAACCAACGAAGTACGAAGATGTTCATATGCCAACTAACCGTGCTGCCGGTTTCGTTATCGCGATGTTCATCACTGTTATGGGCTTCGGTTTAATCTGGCACATCTGGTGGTTAGTAGTTGTTACGTTCCTTGCTTCTATCATTAGCTTCATCGTGTCTTCTTTCACCAAGAAAGTGGATTACTATGTTCCAGCTGCTGAAGTTGAGCGTATTGAAAACGAACGCTATGCGATTCTTGAAAAACACTTGAAGAAGGACTAAGACAATGGCTGAAGTACTTCATCACGATAACCACGGACACGATGAGCATCATCATCACGATGATACTGACATCACCGTCTTTGGTTTCTGGACTTACTTGATGAGTGACCTTGTCCTGTTCGGTACACTCTTCATTGCGTTCGCTGTTTTGAGTAGCCACATTCCTGTGGGTACTCCAAGTGCGAGAGACCTGTTTGGCGACTCTTTAGGTTTCGTTCTTACTGAAACCTTCGCCCTCTTGATCTCTTCTGTAACCTTTGGTTTTGCAGTTCTTGCTGCATACAAAAAAGACGTTGCAAAAGTACTGACTTGGTTAGCGATTACTTGGGTATTCGGTGCTATCTTCATCGGCATGGAACTATATGAATTCAATCATCTAGTTCATGCGGGTCACGGTCCAAGCACAAGTGCGTTCTTATCTGCGTTCTTTACTTTGGTAGGTACGCACGGTATTCACGTAACTTCTGGTCTGGTCTGGATGATCGTGCTTATGGTTCAAATCAAGAAATATGGTTTGACTCTTGCAAACACGCGTCGTCTAGCTTGCCTAAGCTTGTTCTGGCACTTCCTTGACATCGTTTGGATCTGTGTATTCAGCGTAGTTTACTTGATGGGAGTTCTGTAATGAGTCACGATCATAACGCTGCTGGCGAATCACACGGTAACGTTAAGCAATATACCGTCGGCTTCATCCTTTCTGTCATCCTTACCGTAATTCCATTCGGTATGGTGATGGCAGGCGGTTTTGGCCGTGGTATTTTGATTACTGTCATCGCGATTACTGCGGTTGCTCAGATTCTTGTGCAGTTAATTTACTTCCTGCATATGAACTCTTCTTCAGAGCAACGCTGGAACGTGATTGCATTCGTGTATACCATCTTAACTATCGCTATTCTTTTAGTGGGTTCTGTATGGATCATGAATTACCTACACTACAACATGATGATCTAAACTGGTCGTCATGCTGAAAAAGTATTTATTCCTGACTAAGCCAGGAATTCTCTTCGGTAACTTTGTTACCACTTTGGGTGGCTACTTCGTAGCCACTCAAGGTTCTGTAGATTTCCTTCTCCTGCTTATTACCCTTCTCGGTACTACGCTTGTCGTAGCATCAGGATGTGTGGTCAATAACGTGATTGACCAGGACATCGACCAAAAAATGCAGCGCACCCAAAACCGTGCTCTGGTCACCAAAACCATTTCCGAACCTGTTGCCCTGGCCTTTGCCCTGGTATTAGGCATCGCTGGTTTTAGTCTTTTATGGTTCTGGGTAAATGCGTACGCTTTCTTATTCGCGGTGATTGGTTTTGTCGTATATGTTGGTTTCTACAGCCTATGGACAAAACGAACCACAATTCATCAAACTGTTGTAGGCAGTATTTCTGGTGCAGCTCCGCCTGTCATTGGTTATACCGCAGTGGCCAATCAATTTGACCTCGGTGCGTTACTGATCTTTTTAGGTTATGCGCTATGGCAAATGCCTCACTCATGGGCGATTGCGATTTACCGCTTTGATGATTACAAAAATGCAGGCATTCCGATCTTGCCTGTGGCACGTTCGATTCATCGTACCAAGATTGAATCACTGGTTTATGTGGTGTTATTCACGCTGACCATGAATGCGTTATTTGTCTTTGGTTATGCCAACTGGTTCTATGCAGTGATTTTAAACTTACTGTGCATTTACTGGTTGTATATCGGTGTCATTGGATTTAAAGCTGAAAATGATCAACTTTGGGCAAAGAAATATTTCTTGTTCTCGGTGATCCTGATTACTGTCATCAGTATTATCTTTAGCTTTACCTCAACTGCGCCATCTACACAGATTGTGTTTTTTTAAAAAGATAGAGTTAGTCTCTATCTTTTTTTATTTTGATTTTCCTATCCCCCATTCCAAGTATCTGTAGAGCAGAATCAAAATCTCTGCTTTAGAACCTCCCTCTCTTTTCTTATCTCTGATAAATTTACCGTTTTTTGGTTTTAGCCTGACATTGATAATGTGTATGCAGATTTTAAGTTAGAGAAAGCCACTTGATATTCTCAATAGTACATTTGCTGAATTTAAGCAGTCGAACCCTGCTGTTTTAAAGTTAATGTGGTTTTCTATTAAAAGATCTGACTATAGATATAATTTCGCAAAAATGTCTTATTTGGTTGAAATTATCCCTAAAGATCACTACAATTCCCCCTTCGCAAACACTGCGACACAACTTTGGTTGTGACTCCTTGCTTCAATTTACTTAAATTGGGGCTGTCCAAACCGTAAGGAGCTGACAATGCGTCATTACGAAATCGTACTTTTAGTACACCCTGATCAAAGCGATCAAGTAGTTGGTATGGTAGAACGCTACCTAACTCACATCAAAGAAGCTGAAGGTCAAATTCACCGTCTTGAAGACTGGGGCCGTCGTCAATTGGCTTACCCAATCAACAAGATCCACAAAGCTCACTACATTCTTATGAATGTTGAGTGTGGTCAAACTACTCTTGATGAGCTTGAAGAATTGTTCCGTTATAACGACGCAATCATTCGTAGCCTTATCATCCGTCGTGAAAACGCTATCACTGAAGAGTCATTATTGGCGAAAAGTGCTGAAGAAAAACGTGCGCGTAAAGCTCAACGTGAAGAAGCACAACACGCTCAAGACTCTGCTGAAGCTTAAGGAGAACATAACATGGCACGTTTTTACCGTCGTCGCAAGTTCTGCCGCTTTACAGCTGAGAACGTTACTTACATCGACTACAAAGATATCGACACTTTAAAACAGTACATCACTGAAAACGGCAAAATTGTTCCTAGCCGTATTACAGGTACTAAAGCTCGTTACCAACGTCAATTAGCGTTAGCTATCAAACAAGCTCGCTACTTGTCTTTGATCCCTTACACTGACAATCATAAGTGAGGTTGAGCTGTGGATATTATCTTATTACAACGCATTAAAAACCTAGGTAAACTAGGCGATAAAGTTTCAGTTAAAGCTGGTTACGGCCGTAACTTCCTTATCCCTCAAGGTAAGGCTGTTGCTGCAACTGAAGCAAACACTGCTGCTTTTGAAGCTCGTCGTGCTGAACTTGAGAAAGAAGAAGCTGCTATCTTGGCTGCTGCTCAAGCACGTGCTGACCAATTGAACGAAGTGAACATCGTTATCACTGCGAAAGCTGGTGACGAAGGTAAACTATTCGGTTCTATCGGTACTCGTGACATCGCTGACGCGTTGACAAATGCTGGTCTAGAAGTAGACCGTGCTGAAGTACGTCTTCCAAATGGCGCGCTTCGTCACACTGGCGAATTTAACATCGCAATCCAATTGCACCATGATGTTACTGCAGAAGTTCTAGTTACTATCGTAGCTGAGTAATTTCTCGCCTCAAAAAGAGCATGCGAAAGCATGCTCTTTTTTTATCTCTAAAAAATATAATCTAGCCAACACTGTCAAATTCATTTTATTATTCGTGTTTACAAAAAATTGCACTTCGCATTTTTGATCAGAGCGCGTATCATTTCATCTCGTAGTGAATAAACGCTATTCATCTCCGACGATATTTAACCATTGTATTTAAAATCAGGGATTTATATGTCACAGGCGAATGCCAGCAAAAAGGTAGCTACTGCTAAACCGGAAATTGTTACTGAAAATAGCAATCTCAAGGAGTTCCGTACTCCGCCCCATAATTTAGCAATTGAACAGGCTGTACTTGCTGCCCTTATGACTGTGGCTGAATCTTTTGAACAAGTCGGTGATGTACTGACTGAAAATGATTTTTATGCTACCCGACATAAATATATCTTCCGTGCCATTGAGCAGCTCTCTAAAGAAAACTCGCCTTATGATGCTGTTCTGGTGCATGACTGGCTCATCAAACAGAATTTACTCGATGCCATTGGTGGCGAAGAGTATCTGATGCAGCTGATGGCAGATTCGCCATCGAGTTTCTATAACCTGGAAACTTATGCCGGTAAGATTAAAGAATTCTCTACCCTGCGCAGCATGATTAAAGTCAGCTCCGAAATTTTACAAAATGCCTATGACACCAAAGGCCGTACTGTCAGTGAAATTCTGGATCTGGCTGAGACCAATATTTTCTCGATTGCCGAACAACACAATAATAATGCAAAAGCGCAAGGGCCTAAGCCGATCAACTCGGTAGTCGCAGACGTATTCGACAAATTAAATGAACTATCACAAATGGAAGGCAGCATTACCGGTTTGACTACTGGTTTTGTGGAACTGGATAACAAAACTTCCGGCATGCAATCCGGTGATTTAATTATTGTCGCGGCGCGTCCTTCCATGGGTAAAACCACCTTTGCCATGAATCTGGTCGAAAGTGTTTTATTCAATAACAACCTGCCGGCCCTGGTGTATTCGATGGAGATGCCCGCCGACTCGATCGCCATGCGTTTGATTTCATCATTTGGTCGCGTGCATCAGGGACATTTACGTTCTGGTAAAATGGATAGTGATGAATGGTCAAAAGTCACCAGTACCATTGTGCATTTACAAGAAAAAAATCTGTATATTGATGATTCTTCTGCGCTGCCACCGACAGAATTACGTGCCCGTGCGCGTCGTATTGCCAAAATGCATGGCGGAAAACTAGGCTGTATCATGGTCGATTACCTGCAGCTGATGAAAGTCCCTGGCATGGGTGATAATCGTGTTGGCGAAATCTCGGAAATTTCCCGAAGCTTAAAAGCCTTGGCGAAGGAAATGCAATGTCCCGTAATTGCCTTGTCGCAGCTCAACCGATCCCTGGAGAACCGTCCAAACAAACGTCCGGTGATGTCCGACTTGCGTGAATCCGGTGCGATCGAGCAGGATGCCGACTTGATCATGTTTATTTACCGTGATGAGGTTTATAACAAGGAATCCAAGGAAGCTGGCACCGCCGAAATCATTATCGGTAAACAGCGTAACGGCCCGATTGGTACCGTGCGTCTGGCATTCGAAGGTCAATATACCCGCTTTAGTAATCTCTCGCCTGAGTTCTATGCTCAGTATGATGACGAAGAGTAATCAGGCTCTCGTCATCACATTTCCATCGTCCCTCTAGGAGTAATTTAGGGTGCGCCAAGCTACAGTTTATATTGACAGCGCTGCGCTGCAATATAATTTAGACCGTGTCAAACAACTTGCCCCAACCGCGAAAATCGTCAGTATGGTAAAAGCCAATGCTTATGGACACGGAGTTAAAGACTGCTTAGCAGCCTTAAGCGAAACCGATGCCTTTGGTGTCGCCTGCCTGCAAGAAGCCTTAGAAATTCGTGAATTAGGCTATCTACAGCCGATCACGCTTATCGAAGGTGTTTTTTCTGCAGATGAAATGCCAATCGTAATCGAACAGAATATTGAAGTCATTGTGCATCAACAGGCTCAAGTCGACTGGTTAATTGCACATAAAGATGCCTATATCGCCAAAGGTCTAAAAGTCTGGGTCAAACTGAATAGCGGCATGAACCGCCTAGGTTTTAAGATTGATGTGATTAAAACCGTGATCAATCAGTTGAAAGCAGAAGGCTTTACTTGTGTACTTGCCATGCACTTCGCCAATGCAGATGCCGAGCATCCACTGAATGATGAACAAATCCGTCAATTCCTGGAAATTAAAAATGACTGCGCCCCACTTTTAGCCTCTTGCTGTAACTCGGCTGCAATCTATAAATATCCAGAATTGCATTTTGACTATGTGCGTCCAGGGATCATGCTCTACGGTGCGACGCCCTTTTCAGACCGGGATGTGCATGATCTGGACTTAAAGCCGGTCATGACGTTTACAGCTGAAATTATTGCCTTGAATGATATTCAAGCAGGTGAGCATGTCGGTTATGGTTCGACATTTACCGCAAATCAAGACATGACGCTAGCCATTGTTTCAATTGGCTACGGTGATGGTTATCCACGTGCTTTCCCTAAACAGAACTATGTCGCGATTAATGACCAGCAAACTCGCGTGATCGGCCGCGTAGCGATGGATATGATCGCTATTGATGTCACAGGGTTAGAGGTGCAATTGGGCACAGAAGTCGAACTTTGGGGTAAAACCCGTCTGGTGGATGATGTGGCTGAAGCGAATGGCACGATTGGTTATGAACTATTATGCCGACTGAGCAATCGTCCACTACGCCAAGTAGTCTGATCTAGTCCTCAAAGTAAAAAAGCCCAACATAGGTTGGGCTTTTTCTTTAGGCTGACTTTTGTTCTTCGCCCTGCTCTATGCATAATTGCATTAATAAGGCATCGACATGACTTTGCTGAAAGTCAAAAGGATTAAACTCATCAAATCCCATTTCCCGACAGAATTGCTGGATTTGACTGCGTTTAGAAATATATTTCATCGACCAATCTGGGAAACTCGGATATTCAATTTCCTTGGTCTCAAATAATTTAATATCCTGATGGCGAGGATCTTTATTCAGTCGCTCCACCAGCAGACTTTTTAAAGTGGCACATTCCCCTTCGAGACATTGAAAAAAATGACCATCTGCGAAATACAGTACACCTGTCACTTGATGCTGATAATTAAAATCACGAGCTTCTTTCAGGATATTCGCCAAATCTTCAAGTAAGTCAGGTTTGGGAGAAGTACTTTTACTGGCGTAACAAAATTGGTACATGCGCTAACTTCTCTATTTTTATTATGCTGAACTGCATAGAAGTTAACACTGTACGCGAAAAACCTGAACCCGGATAGGTTTATTATAAGAAATACTCATTAGAGGGAACCGGAAGTTCCGCCAATCCTTTTTTCAAGGTCTCTGACCATTGCCGGCTGATTGACGTGAAATACTCATCATCTTCGGCAATACGCTTGCCTCTTGGCATGATCAGACTGTCTTTTTTATAGACCAGCACATCGAGGGGCATACCAACCGATACATTGGAACGTAGGGTCGATGCAAATGAAATCAGGGAACAGCGCAAAGCTTCATCCAGCGGCATATCATAAGTCAGCGCACGATCCAGGATCGGCTTGCCATATTTACTTTCGCCAATCTGAAAATACGGCGTATCGCGTGTGGCACAGATAAAGTTCCCTTGCGGATAGACATGATAAAGCTGCATATCCTGATCTTTAAGTTGTCCACCGACCAGCAGATTGCAATAATAATTGCTTTGTTCCGAAATATCGCTCGTAACATTCGCAATCACTTTCTTCAGCATACTACCCACCAGCTCAGCGACATCAAACATGGTGTGCAGACTCAAGATATTGGGTTCCTGCTTCAGTTCGAGCTGATTTTTGATATGCCCAATTACTGCTTGTGTTGTTGCCAGATTTCCGGATGCCTGTATGACGATCATACGTTCCCCGGGAATACCAAAGGTATACAACTTTCGAAATACAGAAATGTGATCTACTCCGGCATTGGTTCGGGTATCACTGATAAAAAGCATACCTTGTTCTAAACGTAGTGCACAACAATACGTCATTCATTCGTCCTTATTAACATCCTAGCACTTGAACGATGGAATGCATGGATTCCACACCGCCCTTTTCTCTGACACCGCGTACCGGCGCCACATCCCAATAATCCCGTCCAATCGCCACATAAACATGCGAACTTGGAGTAAACAACAGATTACTGACATCAAAACAATACCATGTCTGGTCTACAAACACCTCTACCCAAGCGTGACTGGCCAGATGCGAAGCATTTTGTGCATATAAATAACCAGAAACATAGCGTGCAGGCAAACCTAGATATTTGCACATGGCAATAAAAATATGACTATGGTCCTGACAGACGCCCTGTCTGGACTCAAAGGCATCTATTGCAGAGCCTTGCACTGAAGTACTGTTTGAAATATAAGGCACATGCTCCAGCAAGGCCTGTGCCAGTCCAATCAAATGCTGACGGGTTAATGCAGGAACATGACGTTGTGCAAAGTCTTTCATTGCTGCATTACATTGGGTTGATTCGGTCGGCTGTAGAAAAAGATTGGGATTGATTGAATCATTCAGTCCACTCTGATGCGCAGGATTTAGCTCGACTATTCCTTGCGCCATGATAGTCAGGGAATAATAAGGTTCCCGCTGGCTACAGGTCATCCACAGATTATGAAATGCATCTTTCCGGATTTCTTTATTACCCGGTACACTGATATCCCAAGAATGAACCCGCTGATGCGCATTGCTCGAAGGCATCATTTTAATGTACTGAATACTGTTCCTCACCTCGGCCGTGTACATATAATGCGTTTGGTGATTCACCATCAATTTCATACATCTGCCTCAAACATTTGATGGATATGGTCACTAAACTGGTAGAACTGAATCCGGTTCGGTTCTGTACGCAACTGTTCCCAGTACTGTTCCAGATCATCCCAGCCCATTTCCACCAGAATTCTGACCACATAATCAATCTTGCAGAGTGTGGTACTAGTCTCTTCACCCAGGCGTAACTGATGATCGAGCTGTTCGACACATTGCCCTAGACTAAAAAACAGAAAAATATCGGAAGATTCGGCTTCCAGAATATCTTCACATTCCGTCACCACTTCACAGATATAACCAGCATTTTTGTCTGCGGTTTTGATCAGTTTCATCAGTTCCGCATAGCCTGAAGCAGACAGCACCCCTCGTAATTCCTGAATATTGTCTTTGGCCACTTTAAACTGCTGGCTAAAAGACGCCACTTGCGTAGGATCAAGTACTAGCTCATTTAGGGAACTGGCATCAAAGGCAGGTAAACAGAAAGCATGGGCATATGCCACTGCCGCTTCGTCTTCTAAAAATGGAAAGCGAGCACATAAAAAATGAGTGCGAGATAAATAACGCCCTAACCAAAAAATATGTTGCGCATTGCTATTCAGCAAAACCATGACATTTTCCTTCTTTGGAATCTTATGAATGTAAATTGTCGACTACCCAGGTATCTTTGATACCGCCACCTTGTGATGAATTCACCACCAGTGAGCCGGGTTGCATCGCCACACGTGTCAAGCCACCCTGTACGATTTCAGTACGATAAGGCGAACTTAATACAAATGGGCGTAAGTCGATATGACGTTCAGCAATACCAAAATTGGTCAAAGTCGGACTAACCGATAAGTCCAAAGTGGGCTGCGCAATATATAAATGCGGCGCAGCTAAAATTTTCTCCCTGAAAGTTTCAATTTGCTGTTTAGACGCTTGTGGTCCAATGAGCATGCCATAACCGCCCGAACCCTGCGCTTCTTTCACCACCAGCTGATCCAGATGAGCCACGACATAGTCTAATTCTTCAGAATTACGACATTGATAAGTCGGAACATTTTTTAGAATTGGCTGCTCGCCCAAATAAAAACGAATCATTTTGTCGACATATGGATAAACCGATTTGTCATCTGCCACACCGGTTCCCGGCGCATTGGCAATCACGACATTATTTTGCAAATAAGCCGACATCAAGCCAGCAACACCCAAAGTGCTATCCGGTTTAAAGCATAAGGGATCAAGAAACGCATCATCGACCCGTCTATAAATAACATCGACTCGTTGGCGACCACGTATGGTTTTTACATAAACCTTCGAGTCATCAACAAAAAGGTCACGTGATGTTACCAATGGCACATCCATCTCTCTTGCAAGGAAAGAATGTTCATAGTAAGCACTATTAAAACGTCCTGGGGTCAGTACCACCACAAATGGCTTATCGACATAAGCATTTTCGATCAGGATTTCTTTTAATAATTGTGGATATTGCTCGATTCCGGCAATCTTGGACTGCTCGAATACTTTCGGCATCAGTTTTTCACTGATCTTGCGGCATTCCAGCATATAAGACACGCCAGATGGCGTTCTGAGATTATCTTCTAAGACATAAAACTCGCCCTTGGAATCACGGATCACATCGATCCCGCTAATCTGGCTATAAATCCCGCCTTTCAAGCTATGTTGATACATATGCGGCTGATAGGCTTCATGAGTTAAAATCTGCAACTCAGGAATGATATTGGCTTTTAAAATGTCCTGTTGATGATAAATATCATGTAAGAATAAATTTAGCGCCCGTACCCGTTGTGCCGAGCCTAAAGCCACCATATTCCACTGTTTCCGGTCTATGACTCGCGGAATGATATCGTAGGGAATAGTGCGTTCTACGCCTTCTTCATCGCCATAAACGGTAAAGGTAATACCGTGATTTAAAAAATGTTCTTTTGCTACCTGATTCAGTGCATTGAGTTCATCCAGCGTATGTTGAGATAACCATTCTTCCAGTCTTTGACCTGCCTGACTGGACAGCACATGTTCATCCTGCATTTCATTAAAGAACTTTGAAGATAACTGCTGCAGTAAAAGTTGTGGGTTTGTTGTAGTAGATACCGCTGTAGTTTTAGTGTCTATAAAATTTTTTCCAATATTCTGGGAACTAAATTTATCAATTGTTTCAATCACATTTGTATCCTGATTTCCTTTAAGCATACAAACCCTCGTATTATCATCTATTATAATTAAATCAAAGCAATATCCATGCCATGACATCTGCATTTCAATTACCATTAATCTAATAAATGCCCAATGAACTCAATGCTATTTTCGACCAAGTTGTTTTAGAATTGTAGGACAAATGTTGCACAGAGGGACTTGCGAAAAAATGAGAGTTTTTTTATTGTGTTAAGCTAAGCCTAAATCCCCTCTTCTTTATTGCCAGCAAAATAAATTATGTCAGCACAAGAAAAAGAAACTTCAAACAGTCTGTATCGCCAATGGCAAATTTTGTCGCGTCTTTCTACCGGCAAATGGATGGGAACACGTGAATTAGAGGAAATCCTCAATCGCGAAGGCATCGATATCAGTCTACGTACCATTCAGCGTGACCTGAATCAGATTGCGCAACGCTTTCCAATTGAAAGCAGTAAAACCACGCCGCAAGGCTGGCGTTGGCGTTCAGATGCGCCGCTGCAAAGTTTGCCGCATATGACCAGCTCGCAAGCGGTCACTTTCATGATGGTCGAAGAACATTTAAAACATCTGCTGCCACCGAGCCTGATCGAGGAAATGAATCCGTGGTTTGACCTGGCACGACGCAGTCTTTCTTCCCAGAACAATGTCCGGCAATGGATTAACCGCGTACGCATTGTTCCGGCCACCCAACCGCTGATTCCACCTGTGGTAGATAAGGCCGCGCAGCAAGCGGTGTATGAAGGCCTGTTACAGGACAAACAACTGGAATGTGTGTATCAGGGCCGTGGTCATAACAGCGAAGAAAAAACCTATATTCTCAATCCTCTGGCATTGGTACAAAAAGGGTCAATCATTTATCTGGTGTGTACCCGTCATGACAAATCGGATATCCAGACCTTTGCACTGCACCGCTTTAAATCGGCCGTCGTGCTGAATTCACGTGCCTTGCATCCGGTCAATTTCGATATTGATGATTATATTGATTCTGGTGCACTGGGCTTCCGGGTGGACTTCAACCATCCCACCGAAAATGTCACGCTTAAACTCAGCATGTCAGAGTCGGATGCGCATTACTTTGAGGAAAGCCAGCTCAGTAAAGACCAGAAAATTGAAAAAATGGAAGATGGCATGTCGCTGATCACTGCTACCGTGCCATTTACCTCTCAACTGGTCTGGTGGCTGCGTAGCTTTGGTAAAAAGATTAAACATATTGAACCGAGTATTGTGGCCAATGCAGTCGCTCAACTGGATGAGGAAAACCCTTAACTACACAGGCTTCATCCAGATTCTTTTAGGTATTCCAGAATAAAAAAATCCCCAAATTGGGGACTGGAGAATTATGCTTATATTTTTGTTCTTGTTGTGGTGATCTGCCGCTGTGCCAATCTGCTTTTCTTTGACACCCCGAAATGCAGCTTGAATGAAACATCAATATTTAAAAATGACTGAGACATGAGCAAGCCAGCTCAGCATCATTAAAGCGAATGGATTTTTTGGTCATGGTTTAAGACTCCTATGTAGTGACTAAACCGACTATAAAGTCATCCGCCTTACTTGTGAAATAAATAGAATGCATGTCTTTTGCAGATTTTTTCTATAGGACTTTTTCCGCAAAATTTATCTGTAATCGCTGCTGATTCATTGCCTGGCTTAATAGTATTTCTGGCAAGTTTATAAAATCGAATAACAATTCTCTGCTTGTATAAGATACCTCGCTTTGCACATCATAAAGCCTTAATAGAAGTAGAAATAGGGACTTAATTTTACAATGGCTAACCCTGCTCAATTAGTACGTCACAAGCTGCTCAATACTTTCTTTTCCCGCCATTCGGTCTGGTTTGCCTGCATTCTGATTGCAGTAATTTTTACTACATTTCATATCGGTTATTCTCCGCGTTATATCTATTATTTTATGCCGCAAACGTTGGTGAATACCCTGTGGATCCTGAGCATTCTGCTGAGTTTGCTGGGTTTGTATGATGTACTGCAAAACAAGCATTCCATTCTGAAAAATTATCCCATCATGGGACATTTCCGCTTTATCTTTGAGGAATTTCGTCCCGAGATTCGTCAGTATTTTATTGAAGCCGACCGCGATGCGCTGCCCTTTTCCCGTATGCAGCGCAGTCTGGTGTATCAGCGGGCGAAAAATGAAAATTCTGATAAACCTTTCGGCTCGATTCTGAATGTCTATGAAGATAATTACCGCTTTGTTAGTCATTCCATCACGCCCTGCAAAGTTGCCGATCCACAGACTTTTCGTATCCTGATTGGAAATGAGCAATGTACCCAGCCCTTTTCAGCTTCTATTTTAAATATTTCAGCCATGAGCTTTGGCAGCATGAGTGCCAATGCGATACGAGCCCTTAATCTCGGCGCTAAAAAAGGTGATTTTTTCCATGATACAGGCGAAGGCAGTATCAGTCCCTACCATCTGGAATATGACGGTGATCTGGTCTGGGAAATTGGCAGTGGTTATTTTGGCTGCCGTACTTTAGATGGACAATTCGATCCGGAACGTTTTGCTGCACAAGCCAAATTACCCCAGGTAAAAATGATTGAAATCAAGCTTTCGCAAGGCGCAAAACCTGGCCACGGCGGTATTTTACCTAAAAGTAAAATTTCGGAAGAAATTGCCCAAATTCGAGGCATCAGCCGTGATCATGATTGTGTTTCACCTTCTAGTCATCCGGCATTTAACACACCGATTGAAATGATGCATTTCATACAAAAATTACGTGAACTTTCCAGCGGAAAACCGGTCGGATTTAAGCTGTGCTTGGGTCAACCGTGGCAGTTTATGAGCATGGTCAAAGCCATGTTACATACTCAGATTTACCCAGATTTTATTGTGGTTGATGGTTCTGAAGGTGGAACCGGTGCTGCACCCATTGAATTAATTGACTATGTCGGTGCGCCTTTAAGAGAAGGTTTACTGTTTGTACACAACACCCTTGTTGGTGCAGGTTTGAGAGATAAGATCAAAATTGGTGCAAGTGGTAAAATAATTAGTGCATTCGATATTGCCAGCACGCTTGCCATTGGTGCGGATTGGGTGAACTCTGCCCGTGGTTTTATGTTTGCAGTGGGCTGTATTCAGGCACAAAGTTGTCATACCAATCAATGCCCTGTCGGAGTCACCACCCAAGACAAAGATCGCCAGAAAGCCTTACATGTGCCGACCAAGGCCGAACGGGTGTTTCATTTTCATAAAAACACCTTACATGCCCTGTCTGAACTAATAGCTTCCGCAGGTCTCAAACACCCTTCCGCTATTAAGGCGCATCATCTGGCACAACGCGTGAATAATCACGAAATAAAGAACTTTGCGCAGATTCATTTCTGGCTGAAAGAAGGCGAATTATTGTCCTGTGAAAATAAAGATGAGGAGAACTTCTACTTCCGGATGTGGAATTTGGCCCAATTAGAAAAATTTTAATTTGATGCATTTAAAATCAAAAAAGGCGTTTAATTCAAATGCCTTTTTAAATATCCAATTTTCAATCTATCAATAATAAGTTTTGCTGCCATGTGCATGTAAAAAGGCAGGAATCAAACCCGTGAGTGCAGCACGAATATCAGCACGCTCATTGATTAACTGATGCGAACCTTCTTCCAGCATCAGTAAAGTCTGGAGCCGGAATTTACGCCGGATAAATTCGATATTATAACGCCAATCAACAGTCTGATCCTGTGCACCCTGTGCCAGCCAGACTGGAATACGACAAGCCGGACGCGCTTCCATTTCCAGCATCCAGCGTGACATCGCCAGAATCCAGTCCATGCCCATCATTCGCGGTTGTAATGGATCTTTAAGCCGGATAAAACGCAGAAACTCCGGATTATGGTTATTGCGTCTAAAATGCCGGGGAACTTCACGTTTGATTCGGCTAATAATGCCAAGCCCGACCGAATTATGCCACCAAGCAGTTTTGGCGGGACGAATCAATGGTGATAATAGCAAGACCCGCTCGACAAAAGGATTTTCACGACGTTCTGCAAATTCCAGTAAATGGTGCATCCAGATCGCACCACCGGTACTCTGGCCGATGCCAACCCAAGGTTTCGGTAATTGTGAAGCGTGCTGTACATAGCGATGTACTGCATGCAAGACCTGCTGATAATGATCAAAATTCTGAATGCTAGCAGGTGAACCATCACTGAGACCATGTCCCGGCAAGTCATAGGTCAATACGCTAAAACCCTGTTCCAAAAGCTCTTTGACAATGGGCTGATAAATGCCGCTATGTTCCAGATAACCATGCAGCAAAAAAGCAGTTCCCTGAATCTTATCAAAGCGGGTATTTTCCAGATTTGGCTCAAACACCTGTACATGTAACCTGAATAAAGGCATCTGTACATAGCCCTGCCAGTGTTTACAAACCAGTAAATCAAAACCATAAAGCTTGCGATAGGACTGCAGCTCAATCGGCGGTTCATCACTACGATTCAGGTTTAAAGGTGGCAAGAGTTGAGGCGTAACATCCCGACTCGGAATGGGTAAATCCAGCTGTTTCAGAATGGTAGGATTTAAAAATGGGATATCAGACATTATGGCACCTCCCGACAGTCACTGGATCCAAACCACATATCGCGCATGGTCGCCAACATTTCATAATTGGCACGACGACTGTGATCATAATTTTGTGCACTTGGACGCCATCGTGTCAATGACGTTGGCATCGGCGCTTCTACCGGAATGGTTTGTATGCCATTTAACGCAAATAAACGGCGGGTACGCGGCATATGATAACGATCCGTAATCAGAATCACTGTAGGCGCTCCACCTTTCTTTTGTAATAATAATGAACTGAAACGGGTATTTTCACAGGTGTTCATGCTGCGATCTTCCAGTAATTTGGCATCGACACCATGATTTTTTAACCAGCGCTGCATATACGGTGCTTCGACCCCACTCAGAACAATCGGTAACTGGTAATGTTTCTCTACTGCCAGCGTGGTTTCCAGACGTAGTCGCGTATAGTTATTGACGATGATCTCTTTGCCTTGGTCATCTAGGGTTAAGCCACCACCCAATACCACAATGGCATAAGGCTGAGAGCTATTCGCCGGTTTAGCCTGCTGTTGCTCTTGTAGTAAAGCCAAGTCCTGCTGGATTTCCTCTCCATCGGTTTCCTGTACCGAACTGGCTTCACCCTGCTCAAGTGGATGCGTCGTCAGAAACTCCATATATTGCTCAATACGTTCCTTGTTTTTACTACTGTCCCACTCCAACAATTCCCGGACATTTGCTGTCGGATCGGCTGGTTCTGCATCTTCCTGTGAGGACAATAAGGGCACCTGAGCAGGTGGACTTTGCTCTGCTTTTTGATCTTGCTGTTCGCGTTGATATTCTTCAATTACTTGCTGCAGCGCTTTATAACGTGCCTGAATCAGCATCAGGTTGGCCGAGTTATTTTGCTGGATATCCTGTTCCATGACCTTTAAATATGCCTGACGGGCTATCCACAAATCAGATCCAGGTTCTAGATTTTCATGCTCGCTTAATGCTGCCATTTTCTGGCTTTGGGCCGCGACTTCATTTAGCTCTAAGGAGACAAACTGGTTTAAGCCCTTGACGATCATTTTTGAGTAAAAAGGCGTATAAACCAACACCAGTAGACAGCCGCATAGTACAAATAGTCCAGTGACAATTTGTAGCAAACGTACCATCCAATGGGTGTTTTTCATGTTATTCCTCTTCCTGATGAGAACGAATCAAGCCATTTTTATCGAACAATACAGGTTCAGGTTCCAGCATCAGACTAAATTTTTCCCAAACTGATTGCTGTACCCCACGATACGTTTTACGAACATCGGTGAGAGAGGCTTGACCATAATTCACCAAGACCAATGCCTGTTTGTGAAACATGCCGACAGGCCCCAACTGTTTACCCTTCCAGCCCGCCTGATCAATCAGCCAGCCCGCTGCTAGTTTAACTTGAGCATTGGCTTGTTGGTAATGGGGTAAATTCGGGAAAGATACAGCAATTTGGTCAAAGACCGCCTGATCAACCACTGGATTTTTAAAGAAGCTACCCACGTTGGGAAATTCTTGCGGATCAGGCAATTTACTCTGACGAATCTGAATGACCTGTTGCTGCAGGTTTTCTGCTGTGAGCTGATCACCAACCGCAGTCTTCAGATCACCATAATTCAGTTTCAAATCTGGCTGTTTAAGTAATCTAAAAGTCACATGGGTAATCACATAACGGTTGGGATCATCTTTAAAAATACTATGCCGGTAGGCAAATTGACAGTCTGCTGCCTGAATCGAGGCAAATTGTTTCAGCTGACGGTCATAGACCTCGACGGAATCGATAAACTCGCCGACTTCAACGCCATAAGCGCCAATATTCTGTACTGGCGATGCACCGACCCGACCCGGAATTAAAGCTAGATTCTGTAGGCCATATAAACTTTGTGCCGTGGTCCAGAGCACAAAGTCATGCCAGCCTTGTCCGCCGCCTACACGTAAACGTTGCGACTGATCATCAGCATCCAGCATTTCAATGCCTTGAATATCCATATGCAGCACCAGTGCATCAATCTGCTCCGGCAACAACATATTACTGCCGCCTGACAGGATCAGCACATTGAGTTGCTGCTGTTCCGCAAAATCCAGTGCAGTTAGCAGATCAGCGGTGGATTGAATCTGAGCATAGTGCGAAGCAATCGCTTCTAAATTTAAAGTATTAAAAGGTTTAAGTTGAACCTGGGTTTGAATCTGCATCGCTTAAACCTTGTGTAAATTCTGTTTAAAAATCTCAATCCAGGCCTGGCTGCTGGATTCACACTGATCAAGCACCCGCTCAAAGCCATCCGCTTCGCCATAATAAGGATCGGGTAAGGCCTGTTTCGGATAGGTCTGATCATGCTCACTCATCAATGCCACGCGTGCACGTACATGGCCAAACCGAGTTTCTGCCAGACGCTGTATGTCCTGGATATTGGATAAATTCTCCAGATCCATCGCCAGAATCAGATCATAATCAATAAAATCGTGTGGAATGAGTTGACGTGCGCGAAGTGCTGAAAGGTCATAGCCACGTTTTAGTGCATGCTTCTGGCTACGCAAGTCCGGTGCCTTGCCGGGATGATAATTACTGGTTCCGGCAGAGTCGACCACAATGTTCAGTTGCTGTTCATCACAATAATGTCTGAGTACAACTTCTGCCGTGGGAGAGCGGCAAATATTTCCCAAACAAACACATAACACCTTGTATGGCGTTCTGGATGACATAAACAACCTCAGAGCTACTTTATTTTAAAGATTCTTATGTTAAGTTATTTATATACTTATTCCTATCTTACAACCATAGAATAATCTCGTATTTGCAATAAAAAAATCAAGGATATCGCCATGAATCGTTTTCAGTTTCAAACCGTCCCCAATATCATTGCCGGACTAGGCACGATTCAGGAATTATTTAAAATTCTAAAAAATGGCCGTTATCGCCGTCTTCTACTGGTGACTGACCCGGGTATGCTGAAGGAGCAATTACATCTGCCGATTCTGGATATTATTGAATCTGCCGGACTGGAGTATGTGATTTACTCGGATGTTCAGGCCGATCCGCCCGATACAGTGGTGCTTGAAGCGGCGGCTTTTGCAAAACAGGAAAATATTGATGTGGTGCTGGGCTTTGGTGGTGGCAGCTCGATGGATGTGGCCAAACTCATTGCAATTTTGGCGCATCCTGAACAGCATCAGACATTGTCTGATCTGTATGGCGTTGATAATGCCACCGGACCGCGTTTAGCTTTAATTCTGGTACCAACTACGGCTGGAACAGGTTCAGAAGTGACGCCGATTTCGATTGTCACCACAGGTGAAACCACCAAGACCGGCATTGTCGCGCCCATTCTCTATGCAGATGTTGCCATTCTGGATGCAACCTTTACTCAAAATCTGCCGGCACAGATCACTGCCGCCACCGGCATTGATGCCATGGTGCATGCCATTGAAGCCTATACCTCAAAACACAAGAAAAACCCTTATTCGGATATGCTGGCCAAACAGGCCTTAAGATTACTTAATGCCAATCTGCAGCGCGTGCTACAAGACGGATATGATTTAGATGCGCGTCAAAATATGCTGGTCGGTTCCATGCTGGCCGGACAAGCCTTTGCCAATGCACCAGTCGCCGCCGTACATGCGCTGGCTTATCCACTGGGTGGACATTTTCATCTATCGCATGGGCATAGCAATGCGCTGGTTCTAACTGAAGTATTAAAGTTTAATGCGCCAGCGGCCAAACAGCTCTATGCGGAATTGATGACCTGGCTGGATCCCTACAGTAAAGGTTGTCATGATGGCCTGACTGATCTGTTTATTGATCATTTTAATAATCATCTGATGCAAAGCGGTTTGACCCTAAAACTGAATCAGTTGAATATTCCGGAAGATATGCTGCAGGTCATGGCAGAAGATGCGATGCAACAAAGCCGGCTGTTGCAGAATAATCCACGTGAACTCAAGGTGGAGGATGCTTATCAGATTTATCAGGCGATCTATGCCTAGATCAATTTCCACTTAAGCCTTATCTAGCTGAGGACTGAATAGTGATGAAAGCCACCATCAAACAGCGCGAACACTATACTTTTTTCCTGCCCATTCAAACCCGTTGGGCAGACAATGATCTGTACGGCCATGTCAACAATGTGACTTATTATAGTTATTTTGATACCGCAGCCAATGCCCTGCTGATTCAGGAAGCTGATTTTGATCCTAAATACTCCCCGATGATTGGCTTGGTAGTCAGCTCCAACTGTCAGTTTAATCAGGAACTGTCTTATCCGGAAATTATTGAAGTGGGCGTGGCCATTGAAAGCATGGGAAGCTCATCACTCAGCTATGATCTGGCTATTTTTAAACGCAACTCAGATACAGCCGCTGCGCAAGGCAATTTTGTCCATGTATTTGTCGATCGTGAGACACGAAAAAGCACCCCGATTCCAGTTGAAATGCGGGATGCTTTATCTCGATTTGTTGTGACTTAACATCCAGCCTATTTCAGCTGAATATTTTGCAGTTCACCGTCAAACTGCTGTAACAGATTGCGTACTGCCGGTTCAGCATGTAACAATTCTTCGGCACGTTTAAAGGCACGTGCCTTACGCTGATGCTGCATGGTATATGGCGTTAACTGGTCCACATTTTCAAATTTCACCTGGAAATTGGTTTGCGGCCATTGCTGTTGCAAAGCTGCTTCCAGATGATGTTGCAACTGGGTTAACAA
This sequence comes from Acinetobacter sp. YH12226, assembly GCF_013417805.1. Taxonomy (GTDB): domain Bacteria; phylum Pseudomonadota; class Gammaproteobacteria; order Pseudomonadales; family Moraxellaceae; genus Acinetobacter. Next base: position 111,723 of record NZ_VPDG01000004.1, read on the forward strand.
TTGCTGGTACTGTTCAGGAATATGGAAAACAGATTCGCCATTCATCTGACCAGTCATGATGCCATACTGCGCCAGTTCCTGTACCGCTGGAGAAAGCTGGCTGTTACGGAACCAGTATTCCCATTTTTCTACGCTCCACTCACCTTCTAAGGTTTGTTCAGGTATTTTCAGAATATCCTGTGGCATCAGATTCTGCGTATTTACATCTTGGGAAATATCTTCCAGCAAAGCTGTCTGTGCAACTGGCTGAACCGGAGCTGTGTTTTCAAGAGCAGGCTGAGCAATCGAATCCTGTGAAAGTTCCAATTCCGGTGCAGCAAGACTAAATTCCTCATCAGCAGGCATACTGTCTTGTGCTGGCTCGGTAGGGATGACAGCATCTGCAGGAATAAACTCTTCAAGCAGGAAATCATCCGAACTGTTGCTGGTAGCAGGTGCTTCTGGCGTACTCTCGATTTCATCAAAACCAAATAAGCCTTTGTCATCATTTGGATCAAAAATAATTTGATCACTAGACTGCACTTCTTCAATGGTGGTCTGAATTACTACGGGCTGGACAGATTCAGGCTCAGTGATGCTGGTTGGCTCGTCTTCATCCAAAAAATCATCCGAAGAAGGTTCAGACGCTGATGCGAAATCAATCTCCTCATCTGTCTCATCGTCCAGAGAAAAATCATCAAATACAGGCTCCGCTTCAAATGATTGTGTTTCTACGGACTCAGATTGAAGTTGTGTCTGAACGGGCTGTTGTAGACGTGTTGTACTGGTTGCTGCCTGTTGCGGTGCAGTCTCCTGCATCACCGGAATTTCGCTTGGCTGTAAGGGACGGAAAGCCAATAAACGTAGCACCGTCATCTCAAAACCTTGTTCCTGCGTAACTGCAAGCTGTAAATCGGCACGCCCCTTACAGGCAATCTGATAATACAGTTGCAGGTCTTGTGCAGAAATCAGACCGGATAATTGCATGATCTTTCGATTGATCTCGGCACTATATTTCAGGCTTAAATCTGGTAAATATTGCAATAAGGCCAGTTCATGCAACGTCGAAATCAACTGGTCGAGCACCAGTGACACATCCAGAGCTTGCTGACGGAACTGTAGCAATAACTGACTAACCTGCGCTTTCTGGTTCTGGTGAATCGCCAGAATCAGATCATAAATAATAGTACGGTCAATCAGCCCTAGCATGTCTTTAACATCCTGATGCTGAATCGCTCCTTGACCATAGGCAATCGCCTGATCGGTCAACGACAAGGCATCACGTAATGAACCTTGCGCAGATTCAGCAATCTGCCAGATGGCATCCTGATCAGACTGAATGCTTTCTTTGCTAAGAATATGGCCCAGATGATCAGTAATTTCATCGACTGCCAATGGACGCAAAGTAAATTGCAGACAGCGAGAAATTACGGTAATCGGTAGTTTTTGCGGATCGGTGGTTGCAAACAAGAATTTGACATGTTCTGGCGGTTCTTCCAACGTCTTTAACAGCGCATTGAAAGAATGCGTAGACAGCATGTGCACTTCATCGATCAGGTAAACCTTAAAGCGACCTTGAGTCGGTGCATAAGGCACATTGTCGAGCAGCTCACGGGTATCTTCGACCTTGGTACGGGATGCCGCATCGATTTCGATTAAATCAATAAAGCGGCCTTCATTGACTGCGGTACAGGTCGGGCACACCTCGCAAGGAGTCGAAGTAATACCGGTTTCACAGTTCAGGCACTTCGCCAAAATACGTGCAATCGTGGTTTTTCCGACACCACGCGTTCCCGTAAACAAATAGGCATGATGCAAACGGCCACGTTCGAGCGCGCTGGTTAAAGCACGTGATACATGGTTTTGCCCCACCAATTCATTGAAATTACGAGGACGGTATTTTCGCGCAAGTACTTGATACATGTATGCTCCTTTTTACAGGTCTAAGCATACTGTTTTTTTATAAAATAGTGAAATGAATGCCGGTTTATAAAGAATAAAAATTCCTTGATCAAAATCATTGAAAAAGGGATATAAAACAGATGCTTTTTTAAAATCAGGCGGATTCAAACAGGATAAAGTCACTTTGCATCTGGTAGCGTTTGCCTGTTTGATCTTCACGAATTTCCAGAACATGCTTTTTCAGATCGACATAAAGCAGATTTCGGGTATCGACATTCAGCAGTTCAATCTTTTGTTGTGATTCATCCTGAAACCGAATCTGCCCGCTCATTGTTTCAATTTCATTATGACCACTTAAACTTTCACGCTGTAAAGTAAAGGTCTGATCTTCATTTAAAGTTAAGGCCACTGCCATGCCTGGACAGTCTTCACAACTTGAAAAACATCCCATACATGGTGTTGTGCCCTGATAACTCCCGACCCAGGCAGGAATCTGAGCTTTGGCTTCCATCACCGTTTTTGCAACCGGCTGATTCGGCTCCTGACATCCGAACAACGCACTGCTTGCGACCAGAGGAATCACCAGCACTTTTTTCATTACTTCACACCACAGCCATGGACTGCGCGACAAAATAACATATTTAGCTAAAGGGCTAAACTCCCAAATCAGGGATATTTAGCGCCAGCCTTTGCGACCGGTCAGTACCGCATCCGCACAGCGCAAGGTTTCTTGCGTCAGGCCCCAAAGACGGTAATCTCCAGTTAATGAACCTGTCGGGAAATTATGCGTATAGGCAAAACTCAAACCGCGCTCAGGATCGCACCAGGCACCAGAGCCATTAAACCCCATATGACCAAAACCTTTAGAGGCTTTTCCTAAAGTGAGAACACGGTGATAACCCAAACGCCAGTGCATCGGTAAAGGCATGACCCGATCTCGTGTTTTGTATTGCATCTGACTAAGTCGCTGGAACACCTCAGGCGAAATCAGTTGCTGACCTTGCCATTCACCATGATTCGCCAGCATGGTATAGATTTTTGCCAGACTCTCTGCAGTAAAGACACCATTGGCGGAGGGAATAATCGCTTGTAGCCCCTGTTCACTAAAGAAACTAAATTTCTTCATGCCTTTGGGAATCATGGCATCCTGAAAATCCTGAGGATCCTGCCCGCTAAAGACCAAGGCTCGCTCCATCAGGTTCGGCTTTCTTGGTGTAGTTTTTTTCGCAGTTTGTGTTTGAGACTTAGTTGTTTTAGGCTTTAAAATAGGTAAGGCCACCCGAGCTAACTCATTCGTCGGCACGCTGAAATAGGCGCCATTTAATTGTAATGGCTGAACCAGATATTCCTTCATCAGTACACCCAGTTTTTTACCTGTTGCTTTTTCCAGTACACCACCGACCTGCCAACCAAAGGTCAGCGGTTGATAAGCGGCATCTGTAGCAACCTGAAAACGTGGTTCTGCTGTCGCAATCCGGTCCAGCATATGCGACCAGTCGGCCATTTCAGTGGCATCATCAATCATATTACGGATATCAAACAGGCCACTTTGATGACTGAGCATATGTGCCAGAGTAATATTTTCTTTACCATTTTGTGCAAATTCAGACCAGTATTCTGCAACCGGTCGATCATAATCCAGATAACCTTGACTGACCAGAATATGCGCCAAAGTCGCCAGCACACCTTTACCTGTGGAATAACACAGCGACATGGTATCCGGTTGCCAGTTTTCAGTGACAGACTTTTTACCGGTATAAATATCGACGACCTTTTGTCCCTCAAAATATACCACCAGTGCGGCACCACCCTGTTCGGTACGTGCATCCTGCAAACGGCTAAACTGACGGGCAAGGTCACTGAAACGCTCATCGACATTGCCCTGATAATTATGCTGATCAGCAAACAGATAATCTTTAATTGGCTGCATCATTCTATCCATAGAATATTGATCCCTTAAAATGAAAAAGCCTAAATCGGGTTTAGGCTTTTGATTCAGATTTAAATTGCTTTGATATGGCCGGTGACGTGTGGTTTTTGATTTTTACTGCTTCGTATCAGAAAATCTGTATCATTGGCTGCCTGTGCCGTCAGGAACTCAACTTTAGATGGCAAGTACATCGGCAACTTGAACCAGACATCAACTTCATAAGCATCTGGCAATGACAGATTCGCCAGTGCTTTGGCTTTGCTCCACATACCATGTGCAATTGCCTGTTTAAAGCCAAAGGCTTTCGCTGTAACTGCATGAATATGAATCAGGTTAAAGTCACCTGAGGTCATGGCATAACGGCGACCCGTATTCTCCGAGATGCTCCATTCATTATTCAGTTTGTATTCTGGCGCTTGGCTTTCTGCAGGTTTAGCAGCCGCTTTAGCATTGGTCTTTTGACGTGACAGATAAGTGGTTAATGCTTCAACTACGACCTCACCTGCCACTTTGACTGTAGTAATGAAATCAAACTGAACGCCTTTATCATGTGGCTGTAATTCACCAAATTTGCATGATAGGGTCAAGGTTTCATTGACGCCGATTTTACGGTATTGCTTCACTTGGTTACGGATATGTACCAAGCCCAAGATCGGAAATGGAAATGCTTCTGAAGTCATCATGTGCATTTGCAGGCTTTGTGAAAGAACCGTCAGATAAATCGCTGGTATATAACCATTATTTTTAAAGCCGCAGACTTCATTATAAGCTTTCAAATGTTTTTGATCGACCTTGAATGAATCCACCACATATTCAACTTGCGGTAGAACTTTTTCAGCTTTCGGCTTTTTAAAAATCAAGCCTTGAATCACTTTTGGATAGGCTAAATAAGGTTTTGGAAGTTGACTAAAATGGCGCGTATTCATACTGAACCTTTAAAATATTCTTTTCATTTATATATGAGTGGAGTTCTCTCTCCCTTTGGGAGAGAGTTAGAGAGAGGGCTAAAAAAAGGCCCCTAGTCTCCCTCTCCTAAATCCTCTCCCTGAGCTTTAATTAAACTGCAAGAAAGGACTTGATGCTTTAAGCCCCTAACAGACTTTGACCACATACACGTACCACGTTGCCATTTAAACCTGTTGATGCAGTAGCAGCAAACATTGCAATCGTTTCTGCAACATCAACAGGTAGACCGCCCTGACTCATCGAATTCATACGGCGGCCTGCTTCACGGATCGCAAATGGAATCGCAGCCGTCATCTGAGTCTCGATAAAGCCCGGTGCAACGGCATTAATCGTTATACCATTTTTTAATGTCGGTGCTGTGAATTTTACTACACCAATCACCCCGGCTTTAGAGGCTGCATAATTGGTTTGACCCAGGTTTCCTGCAATCCCAGAAATTGAGGATACACAGATAATACGGCCATTGGCATTTAGACCATCGTGGGAGATTAAATAATCATTCACGCGTTCAATTGCCGACAGGTTGATGTTAATCACCAGATCCCACAGTTCAGGCTTCATATTGGCCAAGGTCTTGTCACGAGTAATTCCGGCATTGTGCACAATAATGTCCAGACCGCCATGCTCTGCTGCCGCTGCCTTGATCTTCTCACCTGCATCTGCAGCTGTAATATCAATAGCCAAGGTAGAACCGCCGATCTCACTAGCTACACGATCAAGGTCAGCCTGCTGTTGTGGAACATCCAGACAGATGACATGTGCACCATCACGGGCCAATACATGGGCAATCGCTTCACCAATACCACGGCTTGCGCCTGTCACAACCGCAGTTTTACCCGCTAATGGCTTGGTCCAGTCTACGTCTACTTTTTCAGCAGGTGAAACACGAATCACCTGACCAGAAACATAGGCAGAACGTGGAGAAACTGCAAAACGTAAAGCAGACTCAAGGTTTGCTTCTGCACCAGCATCTACATAGATCAGGTTCGCTGCAATTCCCTTTTTAAACTCTTTACCAACAGATTTTACAAAACCTTCCAGTGCACGTTGAGCGATTGACTGACTGACTGATTTAGCAGTTTCAGGCGTAGTCCCTACAATCACGACACGGCCAGAACTTTGGATTTGACGCGCAATCGGGTTAAAGAAATCATAAAGTGATTTTAACTGTTCTGAATTTTCGATCCCTGAAGCATCAAAAATAACGACCTTGAATTTTGATTCTTTATCGCCCGGGTTAAATGCACCCAGATTCAGCCCAGATGCTGCAGCCGCCTGTTGCAACTCAGCATTATTACCTGCATAGCTGTTGGCATGAATATTTGCCAGAACCTGAGCAATAGCACCCGTCAATGGACTTGCTGGTGCTGCGCCCAATAATACTGCGCCTTTTACCACCGGCGTAGCAGACTCAAAACGGTCTAAAGAAGTTGGGGATGGCAAACCCAAATTTTTAATGACAAATTTACCAATAGGAGATTTTGCAAAAGTTTGGTACTGATCAGTCATGTTTATTATCTCTCATACAAATTAATTTTTGGTTGATCTAAAGTTACCCTTAAACTTCAATATGATGCCAGACACATATATTTCAATAGATCCGCCAGATTCCGCCCAATCATACTTGAGATAATAGGCAGATGACTTGACCTGAGCGCAGTCTGTAATGTCATTGTAGTCAATACAGCCTATCCTCTTCTATGCTAATGTAAGCGCCAAGAAGACGATCTATTTGCCTGGTAAAGCCTTATGAGCAAAACAACTCAAGAAAATCCAGCAGTCGAGAACTCTGCGACAGAAACTGTGTCAAAACCATCAACGCGCACCAAGCGTAGCACTAAAAATACTGACACAGCCACTGGGACAGAAAAAAGTCCGACTAAAACCTCGCGTACACGGAGCACACCTGCCCGTGCCAAAAATACGACTTCATCTGAAAAAGATTTAATCTCTACAACACAGACTTCTGTTCTACAGGAACCAAACATGAGCCAAAATACAGTTCGCCGCGTTGCGATTATCGGTGGTAACCGCATTCCATTTGCACGTTCTAATGGTGCTTACTTTACGGCATCCAATACTGACATGTTTACAGCAACCCTGAACGGCCTAGTTGAACGCTTTAATCTGCAAGGTCAACGCTTAGGTGAAGTGGTTGCGGGTGCAGTACTGAAACACAGCCGTGACTTCAATATGACCCGTGAATGTGTACTAAATACTGCCCTTGCACCTGAAACGCCTGCTTATGACATCCAGCAGGCATGTGGTACTGGTTTGCAAGCGGCATTTCTTGTTGCCAACAAGATTGCTTTAGGTCAAATCGAAGTAGGCATTGCAGGTGGTGTAGATACGACTTCTGATGCACCGATTGCTTTTGGTGACGGTTTACGTAAAGCATTACTTGAGCTAAATATCGCGAAAACTGCAAAAGACCGTCTGAAAGCATTGACCAAGATCAATGTGAGAGACCTGATGGATGCACCAAAAAATGGTGAACCGCGTACAGGTCTGTCTATGGGTGATCATCAGGCGATTACCACACTGGAATGGGGAATTTCCCGTGAAGCGCAAGATGAACTGGCTGCATCTTCACACCAGAAAATGGCTGCAGCGTATGAAGAAGGTTTCTTTGATGACCTGATTACACCATTCTTGGGTCTTCAACGTGACAATAACCTGCGTGCTGATTCTTCAGTTGAGAAGCTGGCAAAACTTAAACCTGCTTTTGGTAAAGGTGATGCACGTACCATGACAGCGGGTAACTCTACACCGCTAACAGATGGTGCTTCTTGTGTGCTATTGGCTTCTGAAGAATGGGCGAAGGCAAATGGCCATGAAGTGCTAGCTTACCTGACTTTCCAGGAAACTGCCGCAGTTGATTTTGTCGAGAAAAAAGAAGGTCTGTTGATGGCGCCTGCATATGCCGTACCACGCATGCTTGAGCGTGCAGGTCTGAAACTGCAAGACTTCGACTATTATGAAATTCATGAAGCTTTTGCATCTCAAGTATTGTCTACGCTGAAAGCTTGGGAAGATCCGAAATTCTGTAAAGAGCGTTTAGGTCTGGATGCACCATTAGGTTCAATTGACCGTGCAAAATTGAACGTAAAAGGCTCTTCACTTGCTGCCGGTCACCCGTTTGCAGCAACTGGCGGTCGTATCATTGCGACAGCAGCAAAACTGATTAACCAGAAAGGTTCAGGTCGCGTACTGGTATCGATCTGTGCAGCCGGTGGTCAAGGTGTAACGGCGATTATTGAAAAATAATCTGTTGACCGATCCAATTAAAAAGCCCCTCAAATGAGGGGCTTTTTTTATGTTTTAGGGATTTGGCATCGGGTTATTTTTAAAATATTCATCCACTTTGTTCCACGGTGCAGTCGATGCCACACCTTTCACCATATTCTGGTTCACACCCTGACAAAGCGCGCTGTCGGGTGTTAGGTGGAAAGCATTCGCATTTGGGTCCATATAAGGAATTGAGCCTGGACGGCGCTGGAAATAGAAGTTTAACCAATCGACCATAGCTTCAAAGCCATAATTCGACATGGCCCAGGCACTATTATGCCCGCCCCAATGATGACCAAATTCATGTGCAATAATTCGATAACCAGATAATCTGTAATGGCCATAGAATAACCAAGTATCTACTCCTAATACTGCTCCACCACCTAAACCACCACCCATATTGGTAATGCCAAGATTAATTTCATTGCGGTTAAGAATTTCCCGATAGATCCGGACATAATCTTCTGGCTGAAAGAAACCATTCGGCCCTTCTACCTGACCATGATTGCCAAAAAAATCGTGTCCCATGACTGCTTTATGGTTAAACCATAAGGTTTCAAATTCTGGAGTACTCAGCATATAGGCCAGATTGGTCATCATCATGACCCATTCCCGGGCATAGACCGGCGTAATACGGCACCATTTATTTGGTTCATCATAGGTTCCGAAATAAATTTTCCATTTGGCTTTAATCTGGTTCAGCTTTTTGACATGCTCATCAGTCTCAGAGCTAATTTTCAGATCAAAAATATTGCTTGGGTTTTGCGTGGTCTGACTCAGACCTGCCAACTGGATTGAGCCTGTGCCATCTAGCAAAGGGAAACGGGATTGATCGGTCAACTTGAGCTCAAAGCTGGCATTCGAAAATGGTGTCAACTGATCCAGCTTAGCCAGAATCACCCAGTCTTCTGAGTTTTTAATCTTGGCACGAATCTGCAAATCACGTACAGGCACAGCACTGTAACTTTGCAAATGCAGGCGATTGCCATTTAGTGTTGCCGATAAAATCTGGTCCATATAGACATGACGCTGGCTGCTATTGGTCAAGGTTTCCCATGATTCACCATCCTGCAAGACACGGCTTCTCTCGCGTGCTTTAGATTCGGTTAAAATCATAGCTTGGTTTAGCTGGGTGGATTTATTCTGTTGCAGGGTCAGCATTGGCAGAATATAAATTTTCTGATTGGCCATATGCAGCAGATTCTGACCATAAATATAAAGATCGCTGGCTTTAGCTATTCGGCTGCTCTGGTTTTGCCCTTTTAAAATATAGTCTCGGAAGGTATCCTCACTTTTATTGGGTAAGATAGAGTCTAGATTAAAGGATTTTTCCCGGTAACTTTCTACAGTGCCATCATTCCGTGAAACATAAACTAAGCCATCGTTATGGCGATGCATGACTGCCGACAAATTGGTTTCTGTTAAAATAGGCGTAATATTATTTCCATTTTCCTGAATCTGATTGATATCATGGACATAAGTCATACCATCGGGCAGACTGGTGTACAGATAGTCGCCCATGACCTCCATACGTGCATTACAGTTGCGTGCACAGCCCGGCAAGCTGAGCCGTGCAAATTTGCGGGCCTTTAAATGGTTTTGCGCTGTCACATCACTTTGACGCCAGACATTGATCCGGCCTTCAATATCAGGTACATACACATAACGGTCGTCAGCAGTCACTGCATTGCTATGTACCAGCGCATAATTAAGCGCATCGCCCCACCACACACCTGTACCAAGGGCCATAATGAAGCTCGGCTGTTCACCACTAATATCTAGAATATCAATTCGGTTCGAGCCATAATTGGCCACATATAAACGCCCTGCATGAATTTCCAGATCATTCAGGCTATCCCATTTTTTGGCCAGACCCGAAATTTTCATAGGATCAATCGCACTGAGTGCACGTTTTTGTTTTAAGTCATAACGTAAAATATTCGATTCGGCCTGACTATTGGCAATATAAAGCACATCGCCATTCACCACCATGGCGGTGGGATTCCAGGTTTTCAGACCAAAATTCCCTGCTGTTAATTCTGAACCCACATCCAGAACCTTAAACTCTGCAATTTTGCTCAGCTGCTCACCCGAACCTGGTGAAATTACGGGATCCGGAAGCGTCTGCTGTGGCGTACTGCTCTCACCTCCTCCACCCCCACAACCCCACATCAGCAACACGATGGACACTGACAAGATCGCTCGTCTAAATAGCATTGAATTCCCCAATAAATTTAAAAATTAAAATAAAAAATCAAAGTCTTATAGCTTAATTTTCAGTTGGGTTCGAGCATAAAAAATGAGGACTTGATCAAGTCCTCATCGCTGAATATTTCACCTTTCGCATTCTGAAAAGGGAGTCTGAACTGTGTGGTATTTTTTATGGCATATTTTATGATGAGATTTTCCGATAATCCGGCTGTAGCCCCAGTCTGGCTTCTAGATGATCATAAACCCACTGAAAAATAAAGGTATATACGAGAATACAAAGGGTTAGAGCTAAGTCCAGCAAAAAGGCCTGAGCCAGACTCATGTGTAAGGCATAAGCCACCATCGGAATGGTCGCCAGCATCAAACCGCCTTCAAAGCCAATTGCATGAGCAATTCGCACTTTAATGGTTCTTTTCAAATGATGTCTGGCTTCAAACTTTTCAAAATAGTGATTAAACAACATGTTCCAGAGTACTGAGGTCAGAGCCATGGCAATTCCTAGCATACCTGTGACCTCAAGCGGCATATGCATCAAAGTACTTAGCAGGACAGCGATCACGACCAGTAAAATGCCTTCATATAAAGCGGCATGAATCAACCTTCTTTTGGAAATTAACATATCAAATCAGCTCAATTCATTACATGATGCAAGAATTTTATTTCTTTAAATCTGACTATTCGAGTTAGAATCTATCAATAAAAATGAAAGATAAAATTATGAATGTTAATCAAGAACAGCTACTGATGTTTAAAACCGTGATGGAAACCGGTTCTTTCTCTGCAGCTGCCCGTCAACTAGGTAAAGTACCTTCCGCAGTCAGCATGGCCATTGCCAATCTGGAAATTGACCTGCATCTAGAACTGTTTCAGCGTATAGGTCGTGAACCAAAACCGACCGCACAGGCGCAGGTATTGTATGAAAAAACCCAGCAACTTCTGGTCGAAATGAATCAGTGGAAACAGCATGCTCAAGCCCTAAGTTCAGGCCTGGAATCTGAACTGAATATTGTGGTGGTTTCAGAATTACTGCATACGCGTTGGACCGATTATATCGTGTTACTGGAACAGGAATTTCCTGCACTGCAAGTCAATGTATTTAGTGCACCTCAGGAAGATGCACATCGTATGCTGTTCGAAGGTTCAGCGCAGCTGGCCCTGATGTTTGAACGCGAACAACTGGAAACACGGGAACAGTTTGTGGAATTGAAACGTGAGGTACTGGTCGCTGTAATCGCCAAACAGCATCCCCTAAGTCAATTCGATCAAGTCAGTTATGAACAGATTTTGCAAAACAGGCAGATTGTGGTGGCCAGTCGGGATCGCACCATCAAGCCGGAACTACTCTTTTCACGAAATTACTGGCGCACCGACAACCACCACTCGGCTTGCAGCATGATTCAGCAAGGACTGGGCTGGGGGGTTCTGCCACTCGAAATGCTGAATGAGCAGCCACATTTGCAAGATCAGTTACAGGTTCTCAACCTGCTCGATTTCACCCCAAAGTTTGAATATTTTGTTGATCTGGTCTGGAGCAGAGAAACCCGATTAGGCACAGCTGCTCATTTTTTGATTAATCACTTGCGCAAACAACGTAAAACCGGCCATTAATCACAGAAATTCAACGACAGTCTACTTGGTAAACCGGCCATTTATGATATATAAGAAAGCATAAGCAATAACCATAGAACTAGATCGTAATGACATTAACTGCATTAAACCAATTAAAAAACTTGACGACCATTGTGGCAGACAGCAGTGATTTGAGTGCCATTGAAAAATTTCGTCCGCTTGATGCAACCACCAATCCATCGCTGATTACTGCAGCAGCAAAACAACCTGAAAATCAGGCCTTGATTGAAGCTGCTTTTCAGCAAGCCCAGCAAGAAGGCTATGCAGATGACGCTCTGATTGAACGGACTATTGATATTTTAACGGTCAAATTTGGTGTAGAAATCTTAAAACTGATTGAAGGTCGTGTTTCAACGGAAGTCGATGCTTCGCTGTCCTTTAATACTGAAGCTACCATTGCCAAAGCCAAAGAGTTACTGGCACTTTATGCGCAATATGCAATTGACTCAGACCGCATTCTGATCAAGATCGCGTCTACCTGGGAAGGCATTCAGGCAGCGAAAGCACTGGAAGAACAAGGCATTCATACCAATCTGACTTTATTGTTTGGTCAGCATCAGGCCCATGCCTGTGCTGATGCCAAAGTAACATTAATCTCGCCTTTTGTCGGCCGTATTCTGGACTGGTACAAAAAAGCTGAAGGCGTTGAGTCTTACCCGATTGAAAAAGATCCGGGTGTACTTTCGGTTAAGCGTATTTATGAATTTTATAAAGCGCATGGTATTCAGACTGAAATCATGGGTGCCAGCTTCCGCAGTATTGATCAGGTTCTAGGCTTGAGCGGCTGTGACCTGCTCACGGTAGCACCAAACCTGCTGGCCGAACTGGAAAATGATCAGCGTGAAGTGCAGGCCCAACTCTCAGCCAAAGATATTAAAGTTCAAGGTGAACTCAGCCCAATCAGCCCTGCCGATTTTGAAGCACAACTGAAACAGGATCCGATGGCCAGTGAATTATTGCAAGGCGGCATTGACGGTTTCATTAAAGCCCGTGAGCAACTGGCTGCTTTATTACGTGAAACTTTCCTGAGTACCACTGAGATTTAAAGAAAATTTAGCAAATTTCTCCAAGCCGATGTTGCTATAATGCCGCATCGGCTTTTTTGTTCATGCGAGTTTTTCGTGTTTGGTATCACAGATCTAACGACCTTTATCATTGGAACCACGTTGATTGTGCTACTGCCCGGGCCGAATTCCCTGTATGTCATGTCGATTGCTTCGCGCTTTGGGATTAAGACGGGATATATGGGTGCCTTGGGGGTTTATACCGGTGATCTGATCCTGATTATATGTACAGCATTGGGAGCAGCTTCTTTACTGCATGCCTTTCCGGTACTGTTTATTGCACTGAAAGTTATTGGAGCGATCTATCTCAGTTACTTGGGTATCAAGCTAATCATTGCGGCCTACCAGACTTTCTTTCCGGAAAAGTCATCACAACGCGTCCAGATTAAAAAGACGACTCCAGATACGGTAGAATCTGTTCAGCCCTTTCGTACAGCGCTCACAATCAGTATTTTAAATCCCAAAGCGATTCTGTTTTATCTGTCTTTTTTTGTGCAGTTTGTCGATCCTGCCTATCCTTATCCAGCCCTGACATTCACGCTTCTGGCTGTAATCTTGCAATTGATCAGTATGACCTATCTTTCAATCCTGATTTTTTCTGGTGTAAAACTGGCGTCCTATTTCAACCAAAATTATAAAGTGACTGCCAGCTGTGTCGCAGCGGTCGGGATCCTGTTTTGCGGTTTTGGCCTTAAACTGGCGACTTCAACTTTCTAGCAATGATCGGCTTCAAACCAGTAGACCTTTGGATAAAATTGTTAAAAACATTGTGTTGATACGTGAAAAGCGTATGATTTAAACGCATTTAAAAATAGTGTCATGGATGATGCCAAAACTTTTACAAGATCTCTCCTTTCCTGCCGTCATGGCCGGTTTTATTACCTGCATGATTGGTATTAGTGTTTCCGCCGTACTGGTCATTGAAGCCGCTCAAAGCCTAGGTGCTAATCAGGCACAAATTAGCTCCTGGTTATGGGCACTGGGTATAGGTATTGGAGTTTCTGGATTTTTGCTTTCCTGGAAATATCGTTATCCGATTTCAACCGCCTGGTCGACTGCCGGTCTGGCACTGGTCATTGCTTCTGCCGGTCACTATAGTCTGGGTGAAGCAATTGGCGCTTTTCTGATTTCTGGCATCCTGATTGCCTGTCTGGGATTTTTTGGAATTTTCGAGCGAATTTTCCAGTTTATTCCACAAAGTTTGACCAGTGCCATGCTGGCAGGTGTTTTATTAAAATTTGGCATCTCGGTCTTTGGCAGTCTGCAACAGTCCTGGGAATTCGTGCTTTGTGTACTGGTGATTTATCTGGTTTCCAAAAAACTGAGTACGCGCTATAGCATCGTGATTACCGTGTTAATGGCTATTGCCCTCTGTCCGTTCTTTATTAATTTTACTATTCCGCAGCTGAACTGGAGTATTGCCCAGCCGGTATGGATTACACCTGAATTTAGCCTGCAAGCTGTTTTAGGACTGGCCTTACCTTTAATGGTGATTAATCTGGCATCGCAATACCTGCCTGGCTTGGCCGTCATCAAAAGTTATGGTTATCCGCCGAAAGTAAATTCTATTCTAGGCTGGACGGGTATTACACAGACGATGTTGGCACCATTTGGCTGTTTTAGTGTCAATCTTGCCGCAATCAGTGCGGCGGTCAGCCTGGATGTCCAAGCGCATCCTGATCCGGCCAAACGTTATATTGCCGGTATGAGCTGCGGCCTGTTTTATATCCTGATGGGTTTTTTTGCTGCGACCTTGACCAGTGTACTAATGGCTTTTCCGGGGATTCTGATTACAGTATTGGCAGGCATTGCCCTGTTTGGCACCATTGGCCACAATATCGCGCTGGCTTTTCAGGACAGTCATGACCGTGAAGCAGCACTGATGACATTCCTGTTTAGCGCCTCTAATATCCAGTTTTTTGGTATTGGCTCCGCTTTTTGGGGACTGCTACTTGGTTTGACGGTTTATTTGCTGTTTAAGCTTAAACCGCAAGTGGCATAAGCTTATTGTAGAAATGAGGCAGCTACCTTGTCTGCCTTTTTAATGCCCTGCAGTCTGGGAAAACAGGTTAATCACCACCACACCGGAAATGATCAGTGCAATCCCGATAAAAGCGGGCAAATCTAGCGCCTGCTTAAAGATCACATAGCCTGCGATTGCCGTAAGAACGATGCCTACTCCCGCCCAGATTGCATATGCAATGCCTAAGGGGATTACTTTAATCACCTGAGACAGCAAATAAAACGCAATACAGAATAAAACGACTACTGCCAGAGATGGCCATAATCGGGTAAAGCCTTCAGACTTCACCAGAAATGTTGATCCAGTCACTTCGGCAATAATAGCCAATGCCAACAATAAATATGCCCATGACACAGGATTCATTTTTTAAACTCCAAACTATTTTTCAATGATTGCTGTCGGGACGATCTGACACGATCAATCTTGAGAGATTCATTTTGCACAGTTTTCTCTTCACGGGGAAAGCTGATGTAAAAAATCCAGGGTTTTGACAAAAGTTTGCTGACTTTCCTTTTTGCCCATAAAAAACTGATATTCATGAATGAGCCAGGCCTTAGACTCTGGATAAAATATTTCAGTCACAGGAATCTGCTGTTCCTTCAAAGCTTTTACAAATGGTAGCGACTGAGTATCGGTCAGGAAGTCCTTATTCCCGCCACTGATGAACACGGGCGGATAAGACGGCGTAATATACTGAATCGGAGAAATCTGCTTTAAAAACTCGGCATCATATTTACGATCGCCGGTATAAGCCTGAATCAGGTTAAAGACACCCCATTCAATAATTTTCATTTCTTCAGGCGCTGTGCTGGCAAATGCTTCCAAGTCATAAATTCCACAATGCAAGATTAAACCTTTAAGCTGCGCGGGTTGCAGATGAGGCTGAATACCGGATTGGTTGGCAAATACAGGATTGGTCAAAAGCGCGGCGTAATGGCTAGCTATATTCGCCCCGGCAGAATCTCCGGCCAGATATAAGTTCTGGGCATCAATTTGGTAGGTGTCTGCATAGGTATCTAGAAATTCAAGTGCCTGATTGATCTGGTGTAACTGGCTAGGATAGGTCGCTTTTGGTGCAAACTGGTATTGTACGGATACCACATTATAGCCCTGTGCCGCCAGCAGCTTGAAATAACCGCGTGCATGTTCTTTAGAACCTGAAATCCAGCCGCCGCCATGAATCCAGACAATAGTCGGTCGCGGGCCAATACTGGCAATATTCTGCGGCTGATACAGATCCAGAGATAATTTCTGTTGCGGCGCATAGGTAATATTTTGCTGGACGATAACCGCACCAGGCGCATAACGATCCATCACTTTTTGCTGCAAGCCTGTGGTCAGGTTAAAAGCACCGGCAATGACTTTACTGTTCTGTGCGGTCTGACAGCCGGAAAGAATAACTGAACCTATGAGCAAAAGATGAATGGCAAAAAACCTCAAAACTGTCCCCTATACATGATCTAAAAACAGGCTACGGCAGTTTAAACCATCCTGCTGCAAACAAGGACTATTCATGCTCTTATTTTTGATCATAAAAACTACAATTCCGAGTTTTTTACTCTGTTTTTTCATGACTTTTACATGAAAAATATTTGTAATTTAATGAGTTTTTTCAATTTTACCGCTTTTTTGCAATTGCACCCGCCACAGCACTGTGCTATCAATAAACCAAGCCTAAAAATCAGACAACCTGCGGAGAAAAGCCATGGCTTATCAACATATTTTAGTCCCAGTGGACGGTTCAGAAATTTCCTTTTCTGCAGTACGACATGCTGCCAAAATTGCCAAGGCATTCGGTAGTCAGCTTTCCCTGATCAGCCTGATCGCAGAAGATCCTTTTACCGAGGCTGATTTCTATTACAGCTCCTCCATCATGAAGGAATATTTTATCGAGGCACATGCCAATGCCAAAAAGGCCTTGAAAGAAGCCACTGCCATCGCAGCCGGTGAAGGTATTGAAGCGCAATCCCGCATTGTCACAGGTTTAGTCAATGCAGAACATATTGCTGAAACCGCGGGTGAGGTGAAAGCCGACCTGATCATCATGGGTTCTCATGGCCGTAAAGGCTTCCAGAAAATGATTCTGGGCAGCTTTGCACAAGATGTATTGGGTGCGAGTGAAATTCCCGTACTGATCGTGAAAAAATAATCCTGATGCTGCGCATCTTCAAGATGCGCAGTACTTGCTACTTTACATTTGAACCTCTAGCAAAACATGCTGTGGAGATTTACTCGCTTAAACCACACTCCCCCTTTACTGCAATAATAAATATGAGGAAGCACCATGAATAACTATGATCATCTTCTCGTAGCACTCGATGAGTCCTCGATTTCCTATGCTGCCGCAGATCATGCCCTGGAACTGGCCAAAGTATTTCATAGCCATGTCACTTTACTCAGTGTGATTGCGGTGGATCCCTTTAAGGGCGTAGATTTTTACAAAGTTGCTCCTGCAGTCACAGATTACTTTATGCATGCAGAACAAAATGCACTTGATCGTTTAAATGAACTGAAACTGAACTTTGTTCGTGATGGCATCCAGGTGACGACAAAAATCCTGCATGGCATGGCACCGTCAGAAGGCATTATGCAGGCTGCAAATGAATCCCCGACCGATATGATCATTATGGGTTCACATGGTCGTAAAGGTCTGCAAAAACTTATGCTGGGCAGTGTCGCTCAAAATGTTCTGGCACTTTCCTCTATTCCAGTACTCATCGTCAGACAATAAGATGCTTGATCAAAGCCTGTATGATGCAGGCTTTTAGCGAAGTTTTTGATTTAACTCACTTAAGAAAATTTCAGCATCAAGCTGGCTTTGAAATACTTTTTTGTATTCTCCGACCTGCTGAATGGAATGCGGCGTATATTGAATGGAGATTTCAAGTAAGCCATTTTCAGGATTCTTGCTGACATGTACGGCAATAATATGCTGGCTATTTAAATAAAAACCATCTTCAATTTTCACTAACATATCTTGGACAACCTCTAGTAAGCGAATCTGTAGATCCCTTTACCTAGCTTACAGCTTAATAAACAAATACTCTTTTCCATATAATCATACTGTAACACCCTTTGATACTTAACTCGGCCTTTAGGGAAATTCAACTGTATTTAAAGACAGCATTTGAAAAGTAAAAAAAACCGGATCAGGTCGATCCGGTTTTTTATGAATATTGATGTTATACGCTGAGCATACTATTGAGTGTCTCAGACACATTTTTAGATTTAACCAGTGGCTTTAAGGTTTCAAGCTGTGCTTTCACTTCACTGCGTTGCGGTTCTGCCAAGGTATACCAGCGTGACAATACCTGTAGCAAACGTGAGCCTACAATCGGATTTTTCTCGTCCAGATATTTTGCCAGTCCAATAAAATGCTGCACGCCAAAGCTCCAGGTATTGACCGGATTAGCATTCAGCCCCCCGCTCACTGCACGGATACGGTTAGGCACAGCCAGATCATAATCCGGATGCTGGGTCAGATACGCAATGGTTTCATCTGTTGCTTTTGGATGGGCTGCCTGAACCATAAACCATTGGTCTAAAGACAAGGCTTCATCTTCAAAGCGGCTATAGAAATCGGCCAGAGCTTCTTCTGCTTGTGGTGCATCATTCCAGACCAAGACTTTCAGTGCACCCAAACGTTCAGACATATTCCCCGTATGATATTGCTCATAAGCTAAATCAAAGGCAAATGCATCTCCCTGACGAGCCATCATCGTCAGCATGATGTTTCTTAAGGCGCGCACACCCATCGCTTGCGAGAATTCAGATTGCAGATCAGGATCCAGATTAAGATAAGTTTCTTTCGCTGTTTCTCCAAAAGCGCGTGCCAAGGTATGCAGCAAAGCCTCACGTTTTTCCTGAATCATGACTGGATTATAATCCTGATCAATACGGCTACCTAAATAACCTTCCGACGGAATATCAAACAGACGTGATGCCAACAGCGGATCTTTCTCAATCACATCCGGCAAGGTATTGAGCATAGCCTCGATATAAATTTCTGCAGGCTGGTCATCCAGCAAGATACGCTCGAGTAAGGTCTGAGTTGCTTGCCACTGGTTAAAACCATTCGTTTCATATTGCAACAGGAAAGCCAGCTCTTTCTCTGAATAGTCAAAGTCCAGACTCACTGGTGCAGAGAAATTACGCAGCAAGGACACCACTGGTTTTGCTGTCACACCGCTAAATTCGATCGTGGCTTCATCCTGATCAAACAGATACACGCCATCTTTCACGCCATTTTCAAAGAGTGCCTCAGAGTTCAGCGTTAGCTGCTCACCGGTTTCAGCATCAAACAATGCCAAAGCCACTGGAATTGGAACTGCTTTCAGATTCGGGTATTTGGCATGCGGTTTCAGGCTTTGCTTAAAGCTGAGGCGATAGATTTGGGTCTCTACATCATATTCAGCTTTTGCCTCAAGTTTAGGCGTACCCGGCTGGTTATACCAGGTCAGGAAGTTGGATAGATCCACCCCTGAACCTGCGGTGAGTGCAGATACCCAGTCTTCCACCGTTACCGCCTGACCATCATGACGGCGGAAATATTCATCGGTTCCCTGACGGAATTTTTCCTTGCCAAGCAAGGTCGCCATCATGCGGTTAATTTCCGCACCTTTTTCATAAACGGTGGCGGTATAGAAGTTGTTAATTTCTACAAAATGATCCGGACGCGGTGGATGTGACAATGGGCCTGAATCTTCGGGGAACTGATGCGCTTTGAGAACTGCTACATCATCAATACGTTGTACCGCAGCCGACTGTAAATCTTCCGAGAAAGACTGATCACGGAATACGGTCAAGCCTTCTTTCAGACACAACTGGAACCAGTCACGACAGGTAATCCGGTTACCAGTCCAGTTATGGAAATATTCATGCGCAATCACCGACTGCACTCGCATGATAGCAGCATCAGTGGTGTACTCTTCATCGGCCAGCACACATGAAGTATTGAAGATATTCAGACCTTTATTTTCCATGGCACCCATGTTGAATGCACTGGTCGCCACGATCATGTAGTTATCCAGATCATAAGGCAGACCATAATGCTCCTCATCCCAGCGCATGGAATGTTTGAGCGCTTCCATGGCGATCTTGCATTTTGGAATATCTTTTTCTTCTGCGTAGATTTCCAGAGCTACATTGCGGCCTTCTGAGGTGACATAGGAATCTTTCATCACTGCCAAATCACCAATGACACAGGCGAACAAATAGCTCGGTTTCTTGGTCGGATCCTGCCACACGGCATAGTGACGATTGGCATCGACTTCACCTGTTTCCAGCAGGTTACCATTTGCAAGCAAAACCGGATATTTCTTATCTGCTTCGACACGCGTCGTAAAGACCGACAACACATCTGGACGGTCTGGATAGAAAGTAATTTTACGGAACCCTTCTGGTTCATTTTGGGTCACAAACAGATCTGAACTGGCCTGATACAAACCTTCCAGCATCGTATTACTTTCAGGGTGGATTTTAACCACAATTTCAAGCAACACTTGATCAGGTGCATTGGCAATCACCAGTTGTTCAGCATCCAAGTGGTAGTCACTGGCATTCAGGGTTTGACCATTTAACTTAATCGATTGCAGCTCTAGATCGCGGCCAAGCAGAACCAGATCGCCAGCAGTTTGGCGCTGCATCTCCAGCTTGCTGCTGACCAGACTGTGGTCACTATAGACTTGAATATTCAGGTCGATGGAATCAACAATAAAGGAAGGTTTTTGATAGTCTTTTAAATAAATGGTTTGATCCGCTTCGATCACCGGGTTTGCCGCAATATTCATGTCCTGTCCTAATCTTTTATCGTATTCGACATTGTTCATGTCAAAATCATACGCCAAGTTTTAAACGCTGTCTGTGCATTTGTATTGTTAGATCTAATATGGGCATTTCGTGCACCACTTTCAATGCATTCTGCCTAATTGAGCAGCACTCGGCTCTACATAAGAAATATCTGTGCCATAAAAACAGTCAGAATCATAATTTCTTACATTTTCATAAATCACTGATTTAAAAATATATAATTTTATTTGCAGCGTACCGCATAAATACAGATTAAAAAATGAGCACACTTCTTGCTAAAGTTAAACTGTGTTTTTCCACACTTCCAATGAAAGAATAATGATAACGATGATGAGGTGAGCCATGTATTTAAAACAGCATGTTGTACGGATCGAAAATATCAAAACTTTGCAGACCCTGGATCAGGCCAATATTGACCATAAAGTGATTGCCCTGTTGATGAGCTGTGAAGGCATTCCGCTTCAGGCCCATGAAGTGACTGCCATTCTCAACACCTACGATGCACTCGGTGCCAAAAAAGTGCCCTCTAAAAAGGTTCAGGCCTTAATTCATGCCAAACACCGCGGCGAGGAGGACGACACATTACCCTGCCCGGTTTAAAAAGCGTCATTTTATGTTTTTAAAATCAGAGCTACTTCGGTAGCTCTTCTCCTGTTTGGGTGACTATTTTTGATTTAGAAAAATTGCACCAGTCCACTACGTTTGCATCTCATCAGCCGTGTATAATCAAATGCCCGTCCATTCTAGAGTTGCTCGCGACCATGGTATTCAGTGTTCTGCAAAAACAGCTTGATGAAAGTACCCACTGCCCGCTGTGTAAGGCATCGATGTATTGGATTGAGGCAGAGCAATATGATCAGGAACTGAACTATCATGAATGCAGTCATTGCCAGCATCAGCTTTATTCCGATCAAAAGCACAATTGTTATTGTGAACACTGTCTGGCGCAGCGTAAACGAATGCTCAAGGAAGTCCGTTTACAGGAAAACCGTCAATATCATAAAAAACAGGATCGGCCGGTTCTTGAGCTGAATCAGCTCAGTTTTATCAATAAACTGTTTTTACTTGCGATTCTGGATGAACAGGTGCAGGAATATAGCCAGCATCGTGAATATATTGACTGGCATCAAATTCGATATTATTCCATCAGTCCCAACTATCTGTTCCAACATGGTCTGGTAAAAAGCCTGATCCGGGATCAGGTTCTGATTCCCAAAGATCTCCAGCAGGAAAATCAGCATTATTATATTAATGTGCGACTGGATGGTTATTCTGAACCGACCCTGTTCAGTATCACCCAGCAGCTGCGCAACTGGTTTTATCAAAACCTGAGCCAAGGTGTGCCCTTTAAAAGTGCAGATGAAGTCAAAGATGCACTCTATTGCCTGCTATATGAAGAAATCATTCAGTTTGCCCAATTCTATTGCCGTAGCTGGAATGTGCAGATTGCCGGAAATCAGAGCTTTCAGACTTTTTGCTATCGTCTTTTGGATGTATTGGCTGTGGGACAGATTTATTATCTGGTACAAACAGGACTGGAATATCTGTACAAACAAAAAGCCCTCAAGCCTCGCAATGAAAACTTTATTAATACCAATCTGCTGAAAAAAACCTTGCAGCAGTACCGCGAACGTTCAGTTACAGAAAAATGGGAAACCTCTACCCTGCCGCGTCCACCGCAACTGGCATTCAGCAAGATGAGCGAAATCCTGTTTTATCGGTTTTTGGGCTATGATGAAAATATCTTCTTTCAGCCAGTATGGCGTTCGTGGCACAAGATCGAACCCCGCCTGAAATTTTATTCCCAGAAACGTTGTATGCACTGCGGCTCACAGGAACTGTCGGTGGATTATGATGCCAGTGACTATGTCAGCCTGTTCTGTCGTAGCTGCAAGCATCAAGACCATTATTTTACCCGCTGACCGAATACAACGAATCTTTCTCCTATTCTAAATGACCACGATGACTACTTCGATGCAAGCATTACAGCAAACACTTCTGGACCAGATCTGTGAAGCCTGGTTGAAACTTCAGCAACAGCAACCCCTGGTGCATATCATGACCAATACGGTGGCCAGCAACTATGTCGCCAATATTGTACTGGCTGCACATGCTTCTCCGGCCATGATCGACAATCCTTTTGAAGCTGAAAGTTTTGCCAAGATTGCAGCAGCAATCAGTCTGAATCTGGGTACACCGACGACAGAGCAGGTTCAGGCGATGCAGATTGCTGCGAAAACTGCACATCAATTGCAAAAACCGTGGGTGCTTGATCCGGTCGGTTATGGAACAGTTCTGCGCTGGCGTTCTGGCGTCGTAGATCAGTTGATGCATTCCCAGCCTACGATTTTACGAGGCAATGCTTCTGAAATTGGTGCTTTGGCTGGCAAGCAGATCGAGTCCAAGGGTGTAGACAGCACAGTAGACAGTGCGGATGTTTATTTACAGGCGCGAAGTTTGCTGGATCATTGTGAATGTATCGCAATCTCCGGTGAATCTGATTACATTATTTCGAAAGACTATCCTGTGATACAGGTGTCAGGCGGTTCTGCTTTACAGCCCCGAATCACGGCAATGGGATGTGCACTCGGTGCACTGATCGCTGCCTATAGTGCAGTAACGTCTCCAGCCCTTGCTGCATTAACGGCACATGTACATTTTGCAATTGCCGGTCAATTGGCATTTGAACGCGCACAACAGTTAGGCAGTTTTAATGTCGCCTTTCTGGATGAAATCCACCAACTCAATACTGAAACAATCCGAAAATACGCCAACTTTAAAATTCTGCCAGAATCCATTTAGTTTACTGGTCGCTTCACAGGGTGTTTATTCTCTTGAATAGATAAACGCCCCTATTTAGATTGATCCTGCTCATTTGCTCTATTCACCTCATTAGAAATGTTTTGTCTAGCTCTTTCGGAGATCATTTTTGAGTAGTTTTATTCTGAACTGAGTAGGCTTCATGCAACTTATCTAGTGATTTCCACACAAACGGTTTCCATTTTACTTAAGATCTGTTTGCATCATGCAAATCTAGTTCATGTGAATTGTAGTTCAATTTTTTGTCAGTATTTAAATATGACTTTTAAGTTTTGATTAACAGGTTACATAAATCAATATTTAAAGCCTGATCATGCTTATTTTTGATTGCTGATTTGACTTTTTTGGCTTCAAAATCCCAGTGCAATACTAGGATATTCAGCTCAATCGGGAACATGACTAATAGTATGAATAGACTGATAAAAATCAGTTCAAATAATGAGCTAACTTTCATTTCAATGAATCAGCTTTATAAATATGCATTAAAAAAGCCAGCTGCCACCAAAGCAACTGACTTTTAAGATTTGAACAAACAAAGTGTTTAAAACACCTGTTTAACCTGCGTAATGAATGCTGACCGACTTGATACGATTGCTTTCAATTTCAGTGACTTTGAACTGAACACCTTGATAATTTAACTCGGTACCCACTTCAACCGTACTGTTGGTTTTATCCAGAATCAAACCCGCCACACTGATATAACCAGCATCTTCATCAATCAGATCAATCATGCCAAGTTCCAGCTCAAGCTGATACAAGTCTAACATGCCCGATGCGATCCAGTGCGTATCATCCACTTTCACCAGATCCAGCTGTTCGTCTGCATCCGGGAATTCACCAGCAATTGCTTCAAATACATCCAGCGGTGAAATCAGACCCTGTACATTACCAAACTCGTCACTCACCAAGACCAAAGAACCTTTAGAAGTACGCAAGGTATTAATCGCGTCAATAACTTTCATCTTTTCAAAGATATAAATTGGGCGATGACGTTTAATCAGTGCTTTTAATTCTTCCGGCTCTTCCAGTACATCCAATAATTCTTTGGCACGTACTACGCTAATCACCTTATCTAGGCTACCGCGACATACCGGGAACAGACTGTGTGGAACAGACAGAATTTTTTCACGGATCTGTTCTGGGCTATCTTCCAGATCAACCCATGAAATCTGACCGCGCGGCGTCATGATCGAAGCGACTGAACGCTCTGCAAGGGTAAGCACCCCACCAATCATATAGCGTTCTTCATCTGCAAAGGTTTCTTGTGCCTCATTATTTTGAGTATCTGTCGTCTCTAACTTGCCACCCATTAACTTTAGGATCGAGTCAGCCGTACGATGACGCAAAGGAATCTTAGATTCATGTTTAGCAGCATTACGCTGACCAAACTGGTTAAATGCTTCAATTATGATCGCAACACCAATACCTGAATAGATATAGCCTTTAGGAATATGGAAACCAAAACCTTCTGCAATTAGACT
Source organism: Acinetobacter sp. YH12226 (assembly GCF_013417805.1). Lineage (GTDB taxonomy): Bacteria > Pseudomonadota > Gammaproteobacteria > Pseudomonadales > Moraxellaceae > Acinetobacter. Next base: position 136,824 of record NZ_VPDG01000004.1, read on the forward strand.
GATACCAATCAAAAGTAGGAAGCTTAAACACAGAATCACCACGGTTGGATGACGGTTCACAAAATTGGTCAATGGTTTCGATGCCAGTAGCATCACGCCCATTGCGACAATCATGGCAGCCATCATGACATAAATATTGTCGACCATACCAATGGCGGTAATCACTGAATCTAAAGAGAAAACAGCATCTAAAACAACAATCTGTGCAACAACAGCAGTGAAACTTGCATATACCACATTGGTAGACACTGTGACTTCAGGTTTACCTTCAATCTTTTCATGCAGCTCAGTAACGGCCTTATACACCAGGAACAAGCCACCAAATAACAAGATCAGGTCCCGACCGGAGAAGGTCCAGTCAAACACAGTAATCAATGGTTGTGTCAAAGTGACCAACCAGGCAATGGCAAATAACAGGCCTAGACGCATGAATAATGCGAGAGACAAACCAATAACACGTGCTTTATCGCGTTGTTCAGGAGGAAGTTTTTCAGCCAGAATGGCAATGAAGACTAGGTTATCAATACCTAAAACAATTTCAAGAATAATAAGAGTAATTAAACCTACCCAGATTCCGGGATCTAATAAAAATTCCATTAGAGAATGACCCCGTTCGAGTAAGCTAGAAATAGAGATGGAAGATCAACGCACGGCGAGGGATCCATTAAAATTTAACCTATGCAACTTAAGACTATTCCATTATGCATAAACTGAGTATTTTGTAATGTATTAATTTACAAAAAAATTACATGATCATGATTTTATTGAGACTTTTATGATCAACTGATTGATGCTGAAACTGATTAATTTTAATTTTTTCTACATCATTTATTCGAATTGAATTAAAAATAAACAGAATTTAGTTTGATTAGGCTATTATTTTTAACGTCACTTAAAGATTAGAGCATAAACTATTTTTTTATTGAAAGAACAATCACTTAAAAATATAGCTGTAAATAATCATTTACTATATTGACTAAAACCACTCAATCACCCTATATTTCTTAAATCGATTAATTTATTGAAATACAATCATTTGCATTAAAACCTATTCAGACAGGCTGCTTAAGAACAATAAAAAGTCTTGGAAAACATTTCTACTCACGAAATACATAATGAGGAATTAAATTTATACAAAATATTATCGCCTTTCATCCGATTTTAAAGAACAATCTTCGCGCCAGATAAGGCTCACATGCAGAACTGATCAACTCCTTGGGATGTTAAGCAAAACTAAAAAGTGTTAGCGCTTTAACATTTTTAAAATAAAGGTTGAAATATGCATAAACTTTTTCATAAAATGAACGGGCCCTAGAAAAATAAATACAAGGAACATTTCATGACTAAGAAATATGCAAAATTTTTGCCGTGTACGGAAGAATTTAATTTAGAAAACTTTCCATATTATTGGGTAACTCAGGTTCATGCTCAATACGTCGTTAATGTCGATCATGCACTAAAAAAGTATGGTGTTGACAATTCCCGCCGCCGCATCCTTCTTGCACTAAAAGCCAAACCGCATGCCAGTGTTTCTGATTTGTCAGAGATGGTTGTTTCTAAAATGTCGACCACGACTAAAATTGTCTACCGCTTAAAAGACGAAGGTCTGGTCGAAACCTATTCATGTGAGGATGACGCACGGATTACCCGAGTATTTTTGACTGACAAAGGCATGCAAATGACACATAAGATCAATGATCTGACCAATGTCGTACTGGAACAGTCATTTGAAGGCCTGACGCCTTTGCAAATTGAAAAAACCATGGAAAGTTTACGTCATATTTTCAAAAATTTAGCTCGTTAAAGACCTACTTTTTATTTTAAATAGACGCTGGCGAATTGGCGCATACTTTATAATAATAAATAATTCGCCAGAGCTTTCTAAAAATCAAAAAAGTTCAGTTGTGGACTGACTTTTTTGATTTTTTCTTTTGGTACATGTGAACATTCAAACTCTTCTACCGGAAAGCCCTCTACAAAGCTACGAATATCCGGATGCCTTAGCGTTAGCCATTCTTGCAGTCGCTGCTGTGGAATCACAATAACCGAGCGTTTGATATTACCCGGCTCATGAAACTCCTTCATCATGGGATGGTCAATTGCATCCATAGTAATCATACTGGCAGAGCGTACAATTTCACCTTGTACCCGAGCAATCTCATACACAGCTGCAATAAAAGTCGCCTGACCATCTTTACGTCTTACACCCCAACGCTGCGGTTTATTGTCAAAATATTTGGACTCATAAAATTCCGATACCGGAATGACGCCAAAATGACATTTGGCGGTGGCTTCAGCGAAGGTGGGCCTTTGCAGTAAGGTTTCATTTCTGGCGTTATAGGTCTTGGTACCTATAGTTTTGTCTTCTGCCCATTTCGGAATGAGTCCAAAATTCACGGAACGCCATTCCAGTCCTTGAGCTGAATGAAACAAAAGCGGTGTAGCATAATTGGGATAGACCTCCTCTGGATATTCAAAAGGAATTTCTGGCAATCCCAGATTATGCAACTGCTCTAAGGTTAAAAGCTTAAAATTGGCGCACATGGTTCATATATGTAAATCATTCGACCATAACATTATACCGTGATGCCAAGTCGAAGCCTGTCGTATTTCTATAGTTTTAGGCGCATTGCCTGTTATGAATTCGGTACAGTCAACCAATGTGTTCGGGTAAACTCCTCAAAAATCCAGCGGCCATTAAAACGACCCAATCCTGAATTTTTTTCGCCGCCAAAGGGTGCATTTGACTGGTCTGCTACACTAATGCCATTAATATGCGTCATACCAATATCTAGTTGTGCGGCAAAAGCAGTGCCTCGATCGATGTTTGAAGTACATACTGCACTGGATAAGCCAAACTCGGTCGCATTGGCTAGGTTTAAAGCATGTGCTTCATCCCGGGCTTTTAAGATAGGTAAAATCGGACCGAAGCTTTCTTGCTGCGCCAGATCGGAATCTTCCGCAACATCAATAAAAATATGCGGAGAAACCAGATTCCCTTCAATGCCTCCTTCATAGACCAGTTGCGCGCCCTGCTCGCTGCCCGTTTGAATGATCTGTTGATGCTTTTTAACCTGACTCTGGTTAATGATCGGACCGATCACGGTATCTTCCAGATTTGGATCACCCACCGGAATCATTTTGATCCGATCCAGGAGCTTATCTACATAAGCATCATGAATAGAGGCATCGACAATGACCCGGTTAGTACTCATGCAAATTTGTCCCTGATGCATAAAACGCCCCATCAGCGTTAGTTCAACCGCAAGATCAAGATCGGCATCATCCAGAATGACCAAAGGTGCATTGCCACCCAGTTCAAGTGCCAGACGTTTGATTCTCGAACTGGCTAGAGCCTTACTGCCAACACTTTTTCCCACTTCGGTGGAGCCGGTAAATGAAATCATTTTCGGCACTGAATGCTCAACAAAATAATCCCCGATTTCACTGCCAGCACCGGCAACAATATTCAGTGCACCTGCAGGCAAACCTGCCTCTTCAAATAATTTACCAATTAAGGTGCCGCCAGTCACTGGTGTATCACTGGCTGGCTTCAGCACAACGGTATTACCACAGGCAATTGCAGTTGCCACTGAACGTAAGGATAAATGAAATGGAAAGTTCCATGGACTAATGACAGCAATCACGCCTAAGGGCTTGCGCAAAACCATACTTTTACGTGCCGGATCCTTACTTTCCAGCTGTTCTGTTTGGATCCAGTCTGGAAAAGCCAGACTTTCCTGAATGATGCCCAGAGCAGCATCTACCTCAACGCTGGCTTTAATGCGCGTACTGCCTGATTCAATAATGAGCCAGTCAATGATTTCGTCCCGACGCTGCTGAATGATCGCGATTAAATTTTGCAGCACTGTTTTACGTACTTCAATGGATTTCAAGCCCCCTTGCTGGAAAGCCTGCTCTGCTGCGGTATAAGCACTGTCGACATCGACAGAACTGGCAGCTGCCATGCTAAAAATTTCGCTCTGGGTATAGGGGTTGATATTTTTTATTGTTCTGGTTGAAGTACCGGCTTGCCACTGACCATGAATAAACTGCTGGTCTAAATTTTGATATACCGTTGTCATTTTATTGTTTCCTCGCATGCTTTGCCCCACTTTAAAAGTTCGGCTGGAAAATTTCTAGTCAGAACGACAGCGGCTTACCATTAGACAATAAAAAAGCCTCCGAAGAGGCTTTTTAAGCTAGACAGGATTAATCACCTTTATAACCTTTTAACTTTAAACGCGCTGCATGTAGAAGCGGCTCAGTATAACCTGATGGCTGCTCACCACCTTTAAAGATCAGGTCAGATGCTGCCTGGAATGCAATATTGTTGGCAAAGTCAGCAGACATTGGCGTATACAGTGGATCATTGGTATTTTGCTCATCCACAATTTTCGCCATACGTTGCATGACTTCTTCTACTTGCTCACGACTTACGATACCGTGACGCAACCAGTTCGCAACGTGTTGTGAAGAAATACGTAGAGTTGCACGGTCTTCCATTAAACCGACATCATTGATGTCTGGCACTTTAGAACAACCTACACCCAAATCTACCCAACGAACGACATAACCCAAGATACCTTGACAGTTATTTTCAAGTTCTTTGGTTTTTTCTTCTTCAGACCAGTTAGTGTCTTTCGCCAATGGCGGTGTCAACAAATCATCTAGAGATAAAGGCTGAGTCGACAATAGTTCTTGCTGACGGTCTGCAACATTAATCTGGTGATAGTGAATCGCGTGGATCACCGCACCTGTAGGTGATGGAACCCATGCACAGCTCGCACCCGCTTCAGGATGTTCAGTTTTGGTTTTGTACATGTCAAGCAGCATGTCTGGCTTTGGCCACATGCCTTTACCGATTTGTGCTTTACCACGTAAACCTGCTTGCAGACCAATCATCACGTTACGGTTTTCATAAGCCGGGAACCAGATTTGGCCTTTTACTTCGCCTTTACGAACGAATGGACCAGCTTCCATAAAGGTATGGATTTCATCGCCGGTACGGTCCATGAAACCTGTATTGATGAAGATCGTACGATCTTTGGCTTGTGCAATACAGTTCTTCAAGTTCACAGAAGTACGGCGTTCTTCATCCATAATCCCGATTTTTAAAGTTTTTGCAGGTAAGCCAAGTGCCTGTTCTGCACGTTCAAACAATTCAACGGCAAATGCCACTTCTTCAGGACCATGCATTTTCGGCTTAACGATATACATTGAACCTTGACGCGAGTTCTTGATGGTGTTTTCACCTTTGATGTCTGCAAAAGACAACAATGGCGTAACCAATGCATCCATGATGCCTTCATAGATTTCTGCGCCATCTACCAGAATCGCAGGGTTTGTCATTAAATGACCAACATTACGCAGCAACATCAATGAACGGCCGTGAACTTTAGTTTCACCACCTTCTACATTTTTGAAAGTACGGTCTTCATTCAGTTTACGGGTAACAGTTTTACCGTTTTTCTCAATAGACTCTTCTAAAGTACCTTTCATCAGGCCTAACCAGTTACGGTAGCCTTCTACTTTTTCTTCAGCGTCAACAGCTGCAATCGAGTCTTCCAAGTCCTGAATGGTCGTAACCGCCGCTTCAAGAACTACATCTTTTACACCAGCGGCATCAGTTTGGCCAATCGGGCTGCTGGCATCAATTTGCACAATAGCGTGCAGGCCATTATTTTTAAATACGATTTCAGTCGGTGTTGAAGCTTCGCCATTGTAGCCAACGAATTTAGCCGCATCTGCCACAGATGTTTTTGAACCGTCTTTTAGGGTAACAACCAGTGCATTACCTTCAACTGCGTATTGAGTTGCGTCTGCATGCGAACCTTGTGCCAATGGGAAAGTTTCGTCGAGGAAATTCTTTGCAAATGCGATAACTTTCTCACCACGTTTCGGGTTATAACCTTTGCCTTTTTCCGCGCCATCTTCTTCAGAGATGACGTCAAAACCATAAAGTGCATCGTACAAAGAACCCCAACGTGCGTTTGCAGCGTTCAGGCAGTAACGTGCATTACGTACCGGTACCACCAACTGTGGACCTGCCAGTACTGCAATTTCTTCGTCTACATTTTCAGTGCTGATTTGAAAATCTTCTACTTCTGGTAACAAGTAGCCAATTTCAGTCAAGAAAGCTTTGTAAGCTTGTAATTCAAATGTGTTATTGCGGTGCCATTCATCAATTTTCGCCTGAATGTCATCACGCTTAGCCAAAAGTGCTTTATTTTTAGGGCTAAGATCAACAACGACTTGTTCAAAGTTTTTCCAGTATGTTTCGCTGTCTAAACCAGAACCTGGTAGTGCTTCATTTTCGATGAAATCGTAAAGTTCTTTAGCAATCGCTAACTTGCCTTTTTGAATACGTGCAGTCATTGTCTTTCCTGATATTGCTACTTTTTATACAAGAGATTCTAGTATACCGATTAAAATCTAGCTGAATAGTATTATCACATTGCTAAATACTGAGCATTTTTTCCAATATGAATACCCTCATAAACATATTTGATCTTTCTCAGTTACAAATAGATATCATTCTGCTAAATACCTTAATGACAGTGTATAAAGTTTTCGAAATGTAGAAATTAGACTTAAGTTCAGATTTTCGAGTAAAAATTATGCATTCTAGTTATACACGATCATATTTAGATCAAGATTAAGCCATGTTTGATCAGGCTTGTCGATAATTTAAGTACCTATTTTTATAAAAAAAGCGCTAGTAAATAACCAGCGCTTTTATTCTTACTCTCCGTTCACGGAGACGATTTTCTCAATCTGGCGATGTTCAGAATTCAGGTATTCATCCGACTGCATTTCCAGCAAACGGGAACGGGTCCGTTCAATTTCAAAGGCCAGTTTCTCACCTTGATAAATATCCACGATATTATCTTCCGAGGTTAAGAGTAACTTGACGCCACGGTCATAAAATTCATCGACCAGATAAATAAAACGGCGCGTTCCATCATTCAGGAAATCGGTCAGATGCGGTACATTACTCACCAAAACCGTATTATAAATATTGGCGATTTCAATAAAATCAGCCGGACTGCGTGGCTTTAAACACAGTTCAGAAAATTCACACCACAATACATCTTCAGTATGTGACACGGTTTCAACAATACGGTTGTTGATAATAATCGGCTCTTCAGAACAGGTCTGAGTCTGGGTCAAAGCGCTAAAACGTTGAGCAATCCAGTTTTTATGATCATGTGTTAACGGGAATTTAAACAGTTGTGCCTGTTTCAAAACCCGTAGACGGTAATCGACTCCGGCATCGACATTTAACACCACACAGTTTTTCTTGACCAGTTCGATGGTTGGCATAAAACGGTCACGATGAATGCCGTTTTTATATAAACCGTCCGGTGCGATATTCGAGGTAGCAACCAAAGTAATACCGCGTTCAAACAGCTTCTGGAACAGATCGCTCAGAATCATCGCATCCGTTACGTTGGATACAAAAAATTCATCAAAACAGATGATGACCGCTTCTTTATAAATCCGATCCGCCACGATATCTAGCGGATTACGCTGTCCGGATAATTTGTTTAACTCACGATGCACATGCTGCATAAAATGGTGAAAATGCATCCGGGTTTTACGGCGAAACGGAATCGAATCGTAAAACTGATCCATCAACCAAGTTTTGCCACGCCCTACTCCGCCCCACATATACACGCCTTTCGGAGACGTCTGACGGCGAAAGCGGCGAAATGCTTTTTTTGATGCCTTAAAACGCTGAATCAATTCCAGCCAGACACGATTCAGTTCATGTACTGCCATTGCCTGTGCTTCATCAGGCATAAACTGTCCTGAAGAGATCGCTTGCGCATAACGTTCTGCAGGAGAAATCGGACTAAAAGCGGTGCTGTGCTGTGAATTAAAATCGGACATAGAATTTCGTACTATTTGGGATCAATTTAATTATAGCGGAGTTTAATCAACACGCTATAACACTTTGGCATAAACAAACTTAGGCTATTTTATATATTGCCGAGGACTTTGCCCAAACCAGCGTTTAAAGGCATGGTTAAAAGCAGCCGGCTCGGAATAGCCTAATAATTCTGCAATCATTTCAATCGAATACTGTTTGTATTCAATCAGTCGCAAAGCTTTATCTTTAATAATTTCTTCGCGAATCTGCTTATAACTGGTATCACACTGCTGTAACTGATGCCGCAAGGTTCGTTCCGGGATATTCAGCGCCTGTGCCGTTTCAGCCATGCTCGGCATCAGGCCGCTTTGGATCTCCAGATAATCCTGCACGCGCTGCACCACAGTCGGCGTCTGCTCATCCTGTTGCAAGCGTTCCAGTTCAGCCAGACATTTGGCTTCATAGACGGCAAAAGTCACCGCATCCGCAGAGGGAATTTTAATATCTAGCACTGCTTCATCAAACCAGAATGCTGCCCGAGATGCATCAAACTGTACCTGTGTTCCATAATAATCATGGTAGACCTTTAAGGTATTCAGATCTTCTGGATAGGCAAATGGCAACTCGATCCGCAAATCAGGTTTGGATAAGCCCATCAATTTGTAGATTTCCCGGATAAACTTAAACGTTCCGGAAATCTCTGCCTGTGCCAGCAACATTCTCAAATGATCATCCTGCTGCTTGGCTCGATAACATAGCGCGCTATGATGCTCGCTTTGCTGCAAGGCCAACTGACCGGTCAAATGCGTCAACTGCTGAAAACGGATCACCTGATTCAATGCATCACGTACCGTAGGACTGGTCACCAGCAACATGAGTAAGGGACCATAACCTGCCAAAGCATAATGCTGGCCAATCAATAATCCCTGTTCAGGTTGGATTTCCTGTCCCACCACCTTAAGCACATCATGTTCCAGACTCGGATGGATCACCGAGCTTGGATCAAAGGCATCTACACGCAGCCCAATGTTTTGCAGTTTCTGATCGACCTCCATGCCAGCCTTGCGCATTCCTTGAATCAAATACATCAGACTGAGAACAGAACGTTTCATAACCATACAAATACAATGTGATTATTCTAGTTGTACTATAAAAATAATGTGTCGGCTATTGCCGTTTAGATCAATTTTCTGTCTAATCATCAAGGAGCAAATTACGATAAATATCCAACATTAAAATAAGTAAGGAATTTACTGATGCTAGATTATGCCACCGCTACACGTTCCCATCCCCATACTAAAGTTGCCATTATTGGAGCTGGTTTCGGAGGGATTGCCATGGCAATACGTTTACAACAGCATGGTATTTATGATTTTATTATTCTTGAAAAAGGTAGCGATTTTGGCGGAACCTGGCGGGACAATCAGTACCCTGGAGCAGCCTGTGATGTGCAATCACATTTATATTCCTTGTCATTTGCACCGAAAAGCAATTGGTCCAAACGTTATGCGGAAGCACCCGAGATATTTTCTTATATTCAGGATCTGGTGACCGATTATAACCTGCGTGCTTTTTGCCGTTTAAATACCGAAGTACTGGCAGCACATTACTAGGCAGAACGCTGTCTATGGCAATTACAGCTACAGGATCAAAGTATCCTTGAAGCCCAGTTTGTTATATTCGCTTCCGGACCTTTACATATTCCGCAAATCCCAGATATTCTCGGTATTGAGAAATTCCAAGGCAAAGTCTTTCATTCTGCGCAATGGGATCACACTTATGACCCGACTGGCAAAAATGTCGCATCGATTGGAACAGGTGGCAGCGCCATTCAATATATTCCGGAAATTGCCCCGAAATGCAAACAACTGTATGTCATGCAACGTACTGCGGCTTGGGTCATTCCTCGGGATGAACGTGCCTACCCGAATCTTGAAAAGAAACTCTTTAAAAAATATGACTGGTTTAGAAAGCTACACCGTGCCCGCCTGTATTGGTCAAATGAATCGCGTGTGGTACCGATTGTCAAACCGGGCATTATGAAATTCACCCAAAAACTGGCAGAACTATTCATTAAATATGAGGTCAAAAACCCTGAATTGGCCAAAAAACTAACTCCCGATTACATCATGGGCTGCAAACGTATTCTGGTTTCAAATAAATACTTCCCGACGTTTAACCGCCACAATGTAGAACTGGTGACCGAGAAGATTCAGGAACTGACTGAACACAGTATCATTACACAAGATGGAAAAGAGCGGCCGATTGACTGTCTGATTTATGGCACCGGATTCATTACCGATCCACGTATCTATATGAAGAATTTTCAATGTACCGGGCTTGATGGCGTAGAACTGAATGAAGTCTGGAAACAAGGTGCTGAAAGCTATTATGGAATTTGCGTGAAAGACTTTCCAAACCTGTTTCAGTTACTGGGGCCAAATACCCTATTGGCACACAACTCTGTCATTTTTATGATTGAGGCACAAGTTGAATATATTTTGCAATTGATGCAACTGGTCGATCAATCCCAAAGCGATGCCATTATGGTTAAAGACCAGGCACAGGATACATTTAATCAGCAGGTACAACATATGTTTGAAAAGACCGTGTGGCAATCTGGGTGTGTCAGCTGGTATCAGCAGGAAGGCGGCAAGAACTTTGCCTTATGGCCAACTTATACCTGGAAATACTGGCTCAAAACAAAAAAGCCAAATGCCGCAGATTATCGATTATTGAATAAAGTTGCCTAAAAGCTTTTTACCATCCGGCATCAAGCAATGGCATAATTTAAAGGTAATTTTTTCAATCCATTAAATTTATGCAATCGCTTTGGCTCATCTTCCAGCTTCTATTCTGTCTAGCACTCGGCTTTGCGATGGCAAAACGAATTCCGCTTTTGATTATTAAAATCTGTTTCAAGCTCTTGCCCTATTTTAGCTATGTTTTATTGATTGCGATTGCTTTTGAGTTTTCACAACTGGTAGATGAATTACAGTATCCCCTACAGATTTTGAGTACGTCAATCAGTATTGCTTTCCTGACATCGCTTGGCGCTTTTACATTTTGCTATCTGCTCTTTAAATGGTCAGGTTATCTTCCGAGTTCCGGTCAAGTATCTCTTGATCTAGTACTTAAATCCTTACTGAACATGAGTTATGCATTTTTGGCTCTTGCTGGCGGATACTTCTTACATACAGGTTTAAGTCTATTCGATCTGTCCTTGCACATCAGTACCTGGCATTTGTTACTGGTCTTTATGTTCATGATTGGCTTAGATCTGGCTTATTCACCTTTAGATCGTTCCTGGTTAAATTTTAAAATTCTCTTAGTTCCAATCGGTTGTATTTTCGGTTCATTATTCGCGGTCATGCTTTATTCATTCTGGAACACCGACATCAGTCTGAAAGATTTGATCATGCTGTCACAAGGCTATGGATTTTACTCAATGTCAGGCGTTGTCGTGACAGAACTCAGAAATGCAGAACTCGGCAGTATCGCCCTGATGAATGACCTGTTTAGAGAAATTTTTGCCATCTTACTGATGTATTGTATGGGTTGGAGATATCCAAGATCGGCCATTTCCGCAGCGGGTGCAACTGCGATGGATGTGACTCTGCCGATGGTTAAACAGGCCTGTGGGCATGATTTTATTCCACATGCCATGGTCAGTGGTTTTATTTTGTCACTGTTAGCACCAGTCATGGTGAGTGTACTGGCAGCGATTTAATTACTTTATCACTTTCTCAATCTCACTAAATTCCTCTTTTATAAAGAGGAACTCTCCTCCCTGATTCAGTTTAAAAGCAGAATTTTAAAACGAAGCACAAGCAAGTAGGCCGAGAGGGCTGACTAAAAACTTAAATCAATATCACTTAAGGCATCGCCTACTGTTTCAATAACATCCGAAACAAGACTGATGGCATCAGATGCCAAACTGACCACATCGATCCCCGCTGTCCGATCTGCTGAGCTTGCCTGCTGTTGTTGCTATTCTTGTTGCTTAAGCTGTTCTGCCTGTTGAATATTTTGAATCACGTCATTCTGTACTTTTTCTAATTGTGGTTCAGATGAAGTCATCATTTTTCCTTTTTATTTTATAACCATTTTTTCAATATATAAAAAAAGCCTTTCGACTGAAAGGCTTTTTGTCATTCAAACCGTATTAAAGCGTTGCCAAAATATCTTTCAAAGTCTGACGCATATTTTTAGACTGGGTAATCGGGCGACCAATTACCAGATGTGTTGAGCCATCTAGCATTGCCTGTTTCGGTGTCACAATACGTTTCTGGTCATCTGCATTCGACCCTTCTGGACGAATGCCGGGTGTCACTAATGCAAAGTCTTTTCCAATCGTTTCACGTAACATTTTCGCTTCTTGAGCTGAGCAAACCACCCCATCTAGACCACTGTCTTTTGTCAGTTGTGCCAGACGTTTTACATGCTCATTTGGCTCAATATCCAGACCAATATCTTTCAAGTCTTCACGGCCCATTGACGTCAATACAGTCACTGCAATCAACTGAGTTTTATAATTACCCGCTTGCAAACGCTCTACACAGGTTTCCATCATCTTGCGGCCACCTGAGGCATGCACATTGACCATCCACACACCCAAATCTGCTGCCGCGCATACTGCCTGTGCTGTTGTATTTGGAATATCATGAAATTTCAGATCCAGAAATACATCAAAGCCTCTATCTTGAAGTGCTTTGACAATAATTGGACCTTCATGGGTAAATAACTCTTTACCAACTTTAAGTCGACACAAGGCAGGATCTAACTGTTCTGCAATGGCTAAGGCATCAAATTGGCTTTTGGCATCTAGTGCGACGATGATACTCAAGAGATTACCCCTTCATATAGGCAAAAAATAAGCCCATTATAATGGGCTTTGATTTTCATTGGTAATATCTAATACAGTTTTTTCATGCCGGGTATGGGCTGCTGCTTCAGCGGCCATTAACTTGGCTGTATTCAACTGTTCCTTACGTAGATGTTCAATGTCTTTACGCAGTCGTTTAATTTCCCAATTCGTCTGAAAAACCCGGAAGATCTGAACGCCCAATAACAGGCCCAAAACGACACCTAAAGATAACGTGAGGAGAAGTAATAATCCCAGGCGCATTGCGGGAACTTGAGTAAATAACAAGTCCACTGACAATTCGGTACCGTTTTGCAAAACCAAAGCTAATGAATAACCAAACAGTACCAATAAAAGAATGACCAGAACGTAACGCATGAACACCCCGCAAAATATTTACAATTATTTTTGTGCAGACTCGTTCACAGCGTCACGAAGTGCCTTGCCTGGTTTAAAGTGCGGAACTGCTTTTGCAGCCACTTCTACTGATTTACCAGTTTTAGGGTTACGACCTACGCGCGGTTCACGGTGATGCAATGCAAAACTACCAAATCCACGAATCTCGATACGATTGTCAGTTGATAATGCTTCTATCATTTGATCAATCATAATTTTAACTGCTTCTTCCACTAAAGGCTCAGCCAAATGCGGATTTTTTAACGCAATACGCTCTATTAAGTCAGACTTATTAAGTGCTTCAGTAGTCATCTGCGACCTCTTTAATTATCAAGCTACTTGGGATCTATTTCCCGATAATAACCTGTTTAAATACAAAACGGTAGCGCAATAATTAAATACTACGCTACCGTTTACAGTATTTGTATAAAAAGTATTAGTTAACTTACATTAACAATACAATTCAAACGCTTACTTAGTTGCCCATTTGAGCTTTGATCAGGTCACCAATCGTCTTAGGACCATTGTCTTGACCAACAGGAGCTGTTTTCAAGTTAGCAACTGCTTCTTTCTCTTCAGCTTCGTCTTTCGCTTTGATAGACAAGTTGATTGCGCGAGATTTACGATCTACGTTGATGATCTTCGCTTCAACTTCTTGACCAACTTCAAGGAACTTAGTTGCATCTTCAACGCGGTCGCGGTTGATTTCAGATGCTTTCAGAGTCGCTTCAACTTCGTCAGCTAACTTAACAGTAGCGCCTTTAGCGTCAACTGCAGTTACAGTACCTTTAACCAACGCACCGCGTTCGTTAGCAGCAAGGAAGTCATTGAACGGATCGTTGTTCATTTGCTTGATGCCAAGGCTGATACGGTTGCCTTCAGCGTCTACAGAAAGGATAACTGCTTCAACAGTGTCGCCTTTCTTGTAACGACGAATCGCTTCTTCGCCTTGTTCGTTCCAAGAAATATCAGACAAGTGAACTAGACCGTCGATACCGCCTGGCAAACCGATGAAGATACCGAAGTCAGTGATAGATTTGATCGTACCAGAAACTTTTTCGCCTTTGTCGTGATCTTTAGCAAACTCTTCCCATGGGTTAGCACGAGTTTGTTTGATACCAAGAGAAATACGACGACGTTCTTCATCAACTTCAAGAACCATAACATCAACTTCGTCACCAATCTGAACAACTTTAGATGGGTGGATGTTTTTGTTCGTGTGATCCATTTCTGAAACGTGTACTAAACCTTCAACGCCTTCAGCGATTTCAGCGAAACAACCGTAGTCAGTCAGGTTAGTTACGCGCGCTTTAACGATTGAACCTTTAGGGTAACGGTTCATGATCGCTAACCATGGATCTTCGCCAAGCTGTTTAAGACCTAGAGAAACACGGTTACGTTCGCGGTCGAATTTAAGTACTTTAACAGTAACTTCTTGACCCACTTCAACAACTTCTGAAGGGTGCTTGATACGTTTCCAAGCCATGTCAGTGATGTGAAGAAGACCATCAATACCGCCAAGGTCAACGAATGCGCCGTAGTCAGTAAGATTTTTGATCGTACCAGTAACTGTTTGACCTTCTTCAAGCTGAGCAAGAAGAGCTTCACGGTCAGCTGAAGATTCAGCTTCCATAACAGCACGACGTGAAACAACAACGTTGTTACGTTTAGCGTCAAGTTTGATTACTTTGAATTCTAACTCTTTGCCTTCTAGGTGAGTAGTATCACGAATAGGACGAGTATCAACTAAAGAACCTGGAAGGAACGCACGTACTGGACCGATGTCAACAGTGAAACCACCTTTAACTTTACCAGAGATAACACCAGTAACGATTTCGCCGTCTTCAAAGATTTTTTCAAGTTTAGTCCAAGTTTCTGCGCGTTTAGCTTTTTCGCGAGAAAGAACTGTTTGACCCATACCGTTGTCAAGTGCTTCAACAACTACGTCTACAGTGTCGCCAACTTGAACTTCAAGTTCGCGCTGTTCATTTAAGAACTCAGCACGGTCAACAACGCCTTCAGATTTAAGGCCAGTGTCAACAGTTACCCAATCAGAGTCAATGCTTACTACAACGCCCTGGATAACTGCACCCTTTTCAACGTTGAGGTTTAATTCGCTTGCTTCAAAGAGGGCTGCAAAAGATTCGGTCATGATATTTCCGATAAAGTCAGCGGTCTTGGATCAGACAAGGCCGGTTTAATTAAGCATCTACATAGTCCATATAAAACTGATCAAGCTATGCGTTTGCTGATAAAATTGGGTTAATTTGCTAACTGCTGATCCACATAAGTGGTCATCAGCTGGAATACTTCATCGATATTCAAATCTGAACTATCAATAATGTAAGCATCATCCGCAGGCTTGAGTGGAGCGACAGCGCGTTCCGTATCTCGTTTATCGCGAGCGATGATATTAGCTAAAATGTCGCTTATTTTAACATCCAGTCCCATGCCCTGCAACTGCTTTACACGTCTTTGCGCGCGTGATTCAGCCGAGGCCGTCAAATATATTTTTGCCTGAGCATTCGGGAAGATACTTGTCGCCATATCACGTCCGTCTGCTACCAGACCAGGCGCCTGTGCAAAGGCATGCTGACGTGAAACCATCGCTGTTCTAAGCTCAGGAATTGCTGCAACTTTTGAAGCAAACTCTCCTACCCGTTCAGTTCGAATAGTTTGGGACACATCTTCACCATCCAGCCACACCTGCACCCCGGTGTCGGTACTGACAAACTGGATATCTAAATTTGTTGCGATTTGTACGCATTCTGGCAATTTCGTGTCTAGCGAATCCAGCAAATCATGGTGATGCAATGACAAACCCAAAAGGCGGTATAAAGCACCAGAATCCAATAAGTGAAACTGATAATGTGCAGCCAGTTTCGCTGCTAACGTACCCTTGCCAGACCCACTTGGACCATCAATGGTAATAATTTGAACTGTCATTGCTTTCCCGTTGTTGTTTAAACAGATTTTGCGAGTTTTGTCAGGCCTAGTTTAATCGCTGCCTGTAACTGTGCAAGGATTAATTTACTCACAAAAGGCGCACGTGCCTGCAATTCAATCGTATAAGTTACTAACGTTTTGTCATCAGCCAGTGCTTCAAATTCAATAATGCCTAAATGATGCTTGATCAATGGATTTTTAATAATCTGATATTCGATGCGATTATTTGGCTCGAACAAGGTAATTTGTTCTTTCAGCGGCTTCACTGGCCCCATACCCATTGCACGTACTGAACCGAGTCCATCAGGATATTCAGCATCCGCAGAATCCTTGATTCGTTCGACCTGCATCGGTGCGAAGGCAATATTATAGGTGGCATGCTTGGACATCAAATTGAAGACATCATCAAGGGCTGCCGGGAATTCTTTTTTTACTTGAATGCTGTTCATTATTGTTCCTGAAGATTGCAGATATTTGAAAGTAAGCAAATTTTAGCGGATAAAGCAGATTTATTTCTGCGTATTTAATAACTTTTCTTGTAACTTGAGTTCTCGTTTCTGCTCGCGGCGCAACTTAAAAAATGCACTCAGCTGTTCAGAGCATTGCTGCTGCATGCAGCCTGCCTCGAAAGAAAATACGTGATTATAATAACCGGTTTCAAACAGTTGACGCGCACTCACCAGTGAGCCTGCTTTCGCTTCAAATGCCCCAAATACTACCCGTGAGACCCGCGAATGCACCAGCGCACCGACACACATGGTGCACGGCTCAAGAGTCACATAGAGCACCGCATCATCAGGTAAACGATAATTTTGGATGTTTTGACAGGCATCACGTAGTGCAACAATTTCAGCATGTGCAGTCGGATCATTTAATGTGATGGGCGCATTAAACCCTTGGCCAATGATCTGATCCTGACTAACGATAATTGCCCCGACAGGGATTTCTCCCTGTGCAGCAGCAAGTGCAGCCTGCTCGTAAGCACGCTGCATCCAGTATTCATCTGTAAATTGTATTTCGGACATTGAGGCTTAAATCACACCATAATGCTTGAGCAGCTCATTCCAGCTTTCGATAGTCGTAACTGGAGGATTCCCAGCCAGGATACCTTTTAAGCTCATATCTGCACCTTTTTTCCACTCAGGACTAAGGTCTTTATCGACCAGACGTGCGCGCACACCTTCGACAAAGTCATGATGACGGATTTTCCAGTCAGAAATTTGAACTTCTAGTTCGAAAACTTCATTCCAGGAATGTACCTGCTTACCCCATTGCCATAATAACCAGGTCAAGGCTGCGGTGGTGGGTGAACCTTTTTTCAGATTTTCACTGGCCTGACGTAACCAGTCACTGCGCGCATCACTCAGGCCAATAATCGACTCATAATCATGCTCGAAGTTGATACCACGGCAAACACTATGAATCACATCCAGAGAGTTTTGCAGCGGTCCCGGGCCGACCGGACGGTGCATGCTATTCAGGGTGTCATCAATGGCACGGAAATCACCCGCAGGATAATGCTCCCAGTCGATATTAATGACTTTATCCAAAACTGAATCACGCTGTGTATCACAAATATGCGTTGCCCAGCCAATCCCATAAGCACCAGCAGCAGTCATGATTGATCCGGTCAAGCCAGTAAATAGACCAATCGCACCACGATCTGCCAGAAAGCGGGTTGCACCCACGTCTGGATACAAACCGATATTAATTTCAGGCATTGCCAAACGTGAATACGGCGTCACTAAACGGAAAGGCGCTGCCATAAACAGGCCCAAGCCACCGCCCATCACATAACCTTCACCCCAGACTAAAACAGGTTTGGCATAATTATGCAATAACAGATCAAGTGCATATTCTTGTTCAAAGAACTTATTGGCGGCCGCGACTTCGTCATTAATCACTAACTGACGCAGTTTACGCACATCCCCACCCGCACAGAACGCTTTCGGTGTGGTTGAATCCAGCCAGATGGCTTTTACGCTGTCATCATGATGAAAGTCCTGAAATACTTCCAATAATGCGGAAGCAATCGATTCATCGAGAGCATGCAAAGATTTCGGGCGATTTAAACGAACGATACGCCAACCATTGTGCGCTTCTTCAACAATTAAATCCGGATGATAATGTTTAGTAAGGGGAGAGTATTTCATGCGTCCAGCTGCCAATCTATAGGCTCAATGCCATATTGTTTGAGGTAATTATTCGATTTTGAAAATACTTTACAACCAAAAAAACCACCACGGTTTGCGGCCAAAGGCGATGGATGTGCTGCCTTTAACACGAGATGCTTGTCTTGATTGATGCGCTGTCCTTTACGCTGTGCGTATGCGCCCCAAAGAATAAAGACAATATGTTCACGCTGTTCATTTAATACATCAATGACGTGATCAGTAAACTCTTCCCAACCGCGCTTTTGATGCGAAGTCGGCTGACCTGCTTCAACGGTCAATACTGCATTTAACAGAAGCACACCCTGCTCTGCCCAATGCGTCAAGTCACCATGCTTCGGTCTTTCAACCCCGACATCAGCATGTAACTCATGAAAAATATTACGCAAAGATGGTGGTAATGCAACCCCCTTTTGTACGGAAAAACTTAATCCATGCGCCTGATTTGGGCCATGATAAGGATCTTGCCCTAAAATCACCACTTTCACCCGATCTAGCGGCGTGGTATTCAAAGAATTAAAAATCAGATGATTGGGAGGATAAATGATTTTATCTGCTTTTTTTTCTTCAACGAGAAACGCTTTTAATTCATCCATTTTCGGACTGAGCAAAAATTCACTCAATCCATATTTCCAGCTTTCATCCAACTGAACTTTATTCAGCTTGGCCAGTTGCTGTTCATTTAAAGACATTCTTCAATCCTAAATCTATGTCAATGGATTTAAAGTCACGTAGACTTTAAATCTGTACCTGTAAATCTACTGTAGGGTTATGAAATGGCGTGCCCTGTTTGAGCTTGGCAAACATGTCCAGATCTGTCCATTCAGCTTGCACCTGTTCAGAGAACTCAAGTTGTTCCAGGCTCAGAATCCCCATTTGTTCATTTTGAATATCTTCTAAAAAACTTTGTGCATAGCCGGTGTCGGTTTCATGCACAATCACAGAATAGACTTCGACATCACCTTCGCCATTTTGAGTCACGGTCGATGCCAGCACTTGCTGTGCCAGAAAGAAGAAAATACGTGAAAACTGCTCTGCTGATGGCGATACCGGCAAAGACACCCAGCGCGCGCTGAAATTCTTGCAGGCCTGAATATATTCCGGATCGTCATTTTGCCAGAAGCAGATAGCATGATCGAAAGAATCAAAAAAATCCTTAATCACACCTTTAAGCAGACCAAAGTCATAGACCATTTGACCATGATCTAGCTTCGAGGCTTTTAGTAATAACTCGACTTTATAACTATGGCCATGGATCGAACGCTTACAGCGATCTGACGTGCAGTTACGCACAATATGAGCATTCTCAAACTTAAATAACTTACGAATTAACATATGCCGTAATGTCGTCAAAAAATAGGTGAATTAATTTTGATTATAAAGCAAAAGTAAGGCTTTGAGGATTAATTTTGCTATTTAGCATGATAGGGAAAAGGCATCAGCCCGGCATTTGCGCTTATACAGTCTGTACAATTCATGAGCTAAAATTAAAATGGCGCCATGCTGCGGTATGCCACATAAACCTGTTTGTCCTGACGAACCAGATCACTGCTGAACTGGCGCTTACGCTCACTTAAAACCACTTCGATTCGGGCTTTAAAATAATTGGATTGCACCCCAAGCAGACTGTTAAACAAATTACGCTTGTCTGCATCGACCTGAGCAAAAGGCTCCAGTGACCACAGGTCAGTCACATTGGAAAAGTGTTCCAAGTTGGCCTGACGCTGATCCAGCAATTGCTGCACTGCATTCACATCCAGCTTTTCATCCATACTAGCCAAAAGAAAAGCTGAAGCGGTATTAATATTGACCAGGCTCTCCTGCACCGGTGCAGTACTCAGATAAGGTGCTATCAGCTTATATTTATTCTCTTCAAAACCGCGTACCAGCTTTAATTCTTCTACGCTGTGAAATTTTGCATTCGGTGGCAAAGCAGCATTGGGCAAGCCTTGATAATAGTTAGATTCAGCGCCCATGCCCCCACTGACCAGCTCGTCTGCATCCTGCCAGTCAATGACTGCTTCACTCAGCTGTACCGGCAAACCGGTACGTTTTAAAATCAGCTCGAACCATGTTTTGGCATTTTCATTGACTGTGCCTTCGGCAGTGATCAGGCTATTTAAATTAAACTTACCCGATTCATCCTGCACAATTCCGGAGACATAACCGTCATCTACCGGAAAAGCCGGCATGGGTTGCGCCCAGGTTTCCTGCAGATGGTCGACCTCTGCAGCATTTTCAGCATCATCGACCAGCAATTCAGAAAAAAAAGCCTCGGCACTTTTGGCATACATGAGAGACTGGTTTTGTCGCATCAAATAGGCAGTGCTTTCAGCAGTTGCAGCCTGACGTTGCGCAATCGTAGCCGCCAGAATAGTCGCTAGCGCCACCATCACCAGAATAGTAATCAGTGCAATGCCCTGCTGCTGCTTGATCATGATCGCTTTCTTCATTTTCATTTCTTATTATTCTGAGCTGGGTTGACCGGTGTTCTGAGTATCAAGCAAAAAGTCCGTATTTAATAAACTGAACATCCATTCATAGCTAACGCCATTCACGGTTAAATTGATTTTAATCCCTTTAGGCAAACGCTGTTTATGCTCTAACAGATTCAGATCAGCAGAAGCATCTGGCCATTGCGTGAGCTCATTCGGATTGAGTACGACGATCTGGAATTGTTCTACTTCCGACAATAAAACACTGGATTCTGGCTGATCTTGACCTGTCTGATTCAGATTCCGGTATTTCAGGCGATAAAGCTTCTGCTCATCGGCTCGATACTGATATTCAATGCGCTCATCTGGGGAAATCCCTTCTTCCAAAGGATCAGTTACCCCGGTTTTACTGAAATTAAAGCGTCCGTTCTGCAGCACTAGAGCCGGTTGAATATTCCCATTGATGTTGGCCGTTAAGGGGACTGTCTGTACGGTATCTCGCAGAATCTGCTGATAGGTTTGCTGTAGCAGACCTAAACGCTGCTCATGAATCACATTCTGATCTTTGGTCTTGACAATATAATCAAAAACTTTCCAACCCAAAGCAGACAGCACCGCAAAGATCGCAATTGCGACCATTAATTCAACCAGGGTAAATCCTTTAGGCTTCATGGGGTATTATTCATGCGATGATTAAAGAACATCAGGTTACTGATGCCAGATTCAACCTGACCACTGTCCTGATTAACCAGACTCACCTGCAGCTCGATCCGTTGTACATTCGGACTTACCGTCGGTTCACTGCGCTTGTCAATCTGCCAGGTTTCGCCCTGCTGGGTCAGTTGTTTTGAAGCCGTGCCTTCCATCCATTCCTGATTGATTTCCATTTGTGCCACTTCATTTAAGGCAACAAACTGTGCTTTGGTACGTAGAATTGCATTCGAGGTCGACTGGGTATATTGCATTGCGACTTTGGTCAAGGTCATGGCTGCGGTCGCAAAAATTGCCAGGGCCACCATGACTTCCAATAAGGTAAAACCTGAGGCACGATTAAGTCGAGTAACACTCGACCTGAGCGACATTGTCGCGCAAGAAAGTCCGATAGCAGCGCAAGACGAAGTCCTATGCTTGCAGCACACATGATCAAATCCATGAACACTCGCCTTAAACAACTTGATTACACCAGACCCAGCGCTCTGCTTGAAATATCTAGATTTCATTGATTTTACCCAGATGATCAATCTCAATCGCAGCACCCACTTCACGGTCCTCCAAAAAGAATTGAATCCGCACCGGTTTGACTTCTCCATTGCCGAGCCAGATCAGTTTAGGTGCATTGGCCTGAGTCAGATCACGATTTTGTGCATTGGCATAACGCTGCTGTTCCAGCGCCTGCATCTGAAAGGACACATGATCAGGTAAATTACGCAATTTGAAATCTGCATAACTCTGCCATTTCTCATTTTGCAGGTTCTGTTCAGTCTGCGCTGCTGAACGATATTCTATAATTCCATAACGAAATGGCGTGACATCTGTTGCTGGCTGAACGTCAAGCGCGAGTATTCTAGACTGGTCATTGGCCTCGCGTAGCACCCGTTGCAAGTCTACTAATAAAATTTCCCGTGCCTGCATTGCTTTGCGCTGATCGACACCACTGGTATTCAGCAGCACTAGTGAAGCCATAATTCCCATAATCACAATCACCACCATCAATTCGATTAAGGTAAAGCCACGAACTGCACTGTGAGGTGATCTGATCATAGGACAACCTTAGGCAAACTGCTCGGCTGAATGTACCTGCTTAGGCAAAGCCAGTGCCTGATCGATATAGGCTACACGCAATGTATCGCGCGAACCCAAATAACGCTGATAGAAACTGGAATTAAGAATTGCAGCTGCACCATGGGTCAACGACCAGATCGAAGCCAGATAATCGCGTACTGACATGCGGCTATTAATAGAAGCCAGATAAGTTTCTGTCATACGGATAATCAGGCGTAAACGCTGTTTGCGCACCTGATAAAGTTCGCTAAAAAGGTGCTGGATTCCAACCCCAGTCGTCGACAGGCGTTCTTCAATCTGATGAAACAGCACGGTTCGTTCCGGATGATGTAAATGATGCAGCATAAAGAAGGCCAGATGTTCAGGAAAGGCTTTATCGCTATCCTGAATCATTTCCAGCAACATGCGCTCATTACGGATAATCAGCAGCATGTACAGCTCATCTTTACTCTGAAAATGTTTATAAAGTGTCCCTTTGGCCAGATCAAGCTCGGCAGCCAGCGCATCTAGCGTCATTCCTGCTTCACCATTTTCCAACAGGAGCTGTTCTGCAACTTGAAAAATCAAGGTTTCTCTTGCTCGAAACTGAGCCTGACGATCCATCTTCACCCTATAAACTCTCTTTGTACTTTATATAACTTTATTTACTTTAAATTCAGAAGATTTTCAAAGTTCTGCTTTGTGATAAAAGCCATTTCTTCTAGCGACTTATCATATACATCGCAAAGCGCTTTGGCTACATAAGGAACGTATTTAGGCTCATTAGATTTGCCACGATACGGCATTGGCGCAAGATAAGGACTATCGGTTTCAATCAGCACACGATCCAGCGGAACCTGTTTGGCGACATCACGCAGATCCTGCGCATTTTTAAATGAAACAATTCCGGAAAATGAAACATAATAGCCGCAATCCAGTACTGCTTTAGCGGTTTCCCAGTCCTCGGTAAAACAGTGCAGGATGCCATGCGTAGATTTTTCCGCGCGAATAATATCGACGGTATCATGCTTGGCGGAACGGGTATGAACGACTACAGGTTTTTTGGTGATTTGTGACGCATGGATATGCCGGGCGAAACAGGCTTTTTGCTCTGCAATAAAATCGGTACTGTGATAATAGTCCAGACCTGTTTCACCGAGTGCCCAGACTTTCTCCGGTTGCGCCAGTTCGACCAGATATTCAGTCGTGGCACGCGCCATGGTTGCAGCATCTTCGCAAGGATGTACGCCAACGGTATATCCGACATCTGCATGACACGCGGCAATTTTGGCCAGCTCGATATGATCATCCAGATCGACCGAGATACTCATGAATTTGGAAACACCGGCTTCACGAGCCTGAGCCAATGCCTGATCCAGATCACCATGATATGGTGTCAAATCAAGCAGGGTTAAATGACAATGAGTATCTACAAACACGATGCGTTCCTACCAAGGGTAAATTAACTACATAGTGTAACTTTTACGTCCTTCAGATTTAAGACCTGCAACCAGACGATCTGCTTCATTTTTAAAATAAACGCCTTTTTCACCGCTTAACTGGATGCCAAAGCCTTGTGGCTTGATGCCATTCTGCTTTTGCGAGACCCAGATGACTTTACCGGTTAAAGGAATTTTCTGGGTCTGGTCAGGCAAAGTCGTCAATACAAAAACCTCTTCGCCCAGTTTGACCGGCTGCTTGGAAGGAATAAAAAGCCCACCACCCACAACATAAGGCATATAGCTGGCAAACAGTGTTTCAATGTCAGGAATATTGGCCTGAATAATACCGCCCATACGTGGTTGCATGTGATTTCCCCTTAATTAAAGATTCATCAGCTTGATAAACAATTCATCAATAACCAGATTGCTTTGGACATTCTGTTCAAGGAATTGTTTAGCGCGCTGAAAATCTTCATAAATTTTAAAAAGTGCTTCTAATGAATATTGTTCGGCAAGTACATTGAATTCAAGGTCAGTGTTTTTCACCGTCTGATTTAGCTTGACACAAATTAAATCGGACAACAAGTATTCAAACATTTGAGCAAAGTCACCAAAATTCAGGTTTTTATTCCATTTGGTCGCAATTGCCATCGGCATATTTTTTTGCATGACCAGTTTTTGCCAGTCTTGCAGGAATTCCTGACGTAGTGGCAGCCAGGCACTTTGTGCAATCTCTAGTGCCTGTAACGGCATCTGATTGGACAGGTTCATCAATAACTGTTGTTGGCTAGCACCTGCATCTGGGAGCTGATTCTGGACATAATCGCTAAATTGTTCTGCGGAAATCCGGTCCAAAGCAAAATGCTGCAAACGACTGCGTATAGTCGCGGGCAATTTTAAATAATGATTCGCCAGTAAAATAATGACCGTATTATCACCGGGTTCTTCCAGTGTTTTGAGTAAGGCATTGGCAGAGGCAATATTCAAGGCTTCTGCCGGCTCAATCACAATCACGCGCCAGCCATCTACAGTCTGTTGCACAAAAGGCAGCAGATCGCGAATCTTCTCGATCTTGATTTTGGCATTCTGTTTTTTATTGTCGTCATCGGTACTGATATGCACATAGTTGGGATGGGTGTCTGCCTTTAACCATTGACAGCTACTGCATTCACCACATGGCCCGGCAGGCTGACGATTCAGGCATAACACCCAAGCCAGAAACTGTTGGGTAAACGCTTCTTTACCACAGCCTTTTTTTCCATAAAACAATAAACCATGTCCAAGCTTAGGAAAGCGCCCGGTCAGGGTTTCCCAAACCTGTTGCTGCCATGGATAGATATGTGCATTGACATCAAAAGGCATATATTTGACTCTTCTTAGGCAAAATGGGAAAGATCCATCTGATTCAGGCGATCCAGATCTTCCTGAGTATCTACCCCTGGCGGCAAATTGGCTTCAGCCACCGCAATGGCAATACGGTGTCCATTTTCCAGTACCCGTAACTGTTCTAGAGATTCCAGTTTCTCCAGCACACCCATTTCCCAGGTCACATATTCTTGCAACAGTTTTACCCGATAGGCATATAGACCTAAATGACGATAGGCCTGATCATGCAGCTTCGGTTCAGCGAGTTTCGCGCCATCACGGTCATAAGGAATGGTAGCACGGCTAAAATACAGTGCCTGCTGCTGTTTTGACATTACGACTTTTACAATGCTGTCGCGTTTGAATTCATCCAGTTGATGGATCGGCTCACATAGCGTCGACATGGAAGATTCAGGCTGATCTTCCAAGAGTTGAGCAACCTGTTTTACCAGTTGCGCCGGCAGTAAAGGTTCATCCCCCTGTACATTGACAATGATGTCATCACTGGCCCAGCCTTTAGTTCGAGCCACTTCACTCAAGCGGTCTGTGCCTGAAGGATGATCCGCTGAGGTAATCACCACATCAATGCCTTCAGCACGGCAAACGGCTGCAATACGCTCATCATCAGTTGCCACACACAGATCGTCAAAACCTTGCACTTTTTTGGCTTGGTCCACTACCCGCAGAATCATGGGACGACCATGAATTTCCAGCAAAGGTTTACCCGGTAAACGTGAACTGGCGAAACGTGCAGGAATAACAATGTGTTTCATAATGAATGAGCCTTAAGAAATTTGAATACCGTATTGTTGTAACTGTTGCTGCAAGACTGTATAGCAGGCTGGCGATAGGACTGCATCGACTGGCACCACCCAGATATCCTGTTTAAAATCTGGATATTGTTTAAGTAGCGCCATAATTTTTATTGCGTCTTTTTCAGTGGTAATAATCGGATTGTTATCATCGAACTGTAAATCTTCAATGTCATAGTCATGATGGTCTGGAAACTCATGACACTGAAATTGTTCTATGCCTAAATTTTGCAAGGTCTGATAAAACCGCTGTGGAAAGCCAATGCCGACTACCGCATAAAAAGCCGCTTGAGGATCAAAGATTTTATTGTTGTCCTGATTAAGCAAATAAGGCTGTGATGCAGCCAGATGCATATGCAGTTCAGAGCTTGGGTTAGCCGAATGCTCAATTACGGTTCCCGTTTTCAAACGGGTCACTGGTTCACGTAGATAACCTTCTGGAAGCAGTTTCTGATTACCCAGACCGCGATTATTATCCAGCACAATCCACTCAATCTGGCGATTCAAGGCCCAATGCTGCAGGCCATCATCACAGATAATCAGATCCAGTTCATGTTTGTGCAGCAATAACTCGATACTTTTCTGCCGGTTGGGACCAACTGCCATCGGCACGCCTGTTGCCTGTACAATCAAGGCAGGCTCATCTCCGACAATCTCCGGCAAGGTATTAAAGTCGACATAGGCAGGAAATGGACCTTGGCCGCCATAGCCTCGACTGATCACGCCTACCCGAACATTTTTCTCGGTTAAATAATCCACCAGATGAATCAACAAAGGTGTTTTACCGCTACCACCGACTGTGATGTTACCAATTACCATAACGGGAATTGGTGCACTATAACTTTTTTTAATGCCTTTTTGATAAAGCCAGTGATTGCTGACAAAACCCAGGCGATACAACCATGACAAAGGACGCAGCACCACCAGCCACTTTGCCTGTGCATTCCAAGCATCCTGAATGATTTGTGCCAGTGCCATAAGTTACTGTTCCTCAAAGTTACGCTGATGCAACTGATAATAAGCACCATGTAGCGCAATCAGTTCGGCATGACTGCCCTGCTCAACAATACGGCCCTGATCCATGACAACAATACGATCCGCGTTTTCAATCGTCGATAGACGATGTGCAATTACGATGGTGGTACGGTCCTGCATGGCTTTATCAAAGGCACGCTGAATAAAGTATTCCGACTCGTTATCCAGTGCACTGGTCGCTTCATCCAGAATCAGAATAGAGGCATTTTTCAAAATTGCTCGCGCGATGGCGATGCGCTGACGCTGGCCACCAGACAGGTTTAAACCCTGAGCACCCAGCTGAGTATTATAACCTTGCGGTAGTGCTATAATAAAATCATGCGCATAGGCTGCCTTTGCTGCCGCGATAATATCTTCATCGGAAGCACCTTCGAGCTGACCATAAGCAATATTTTCCCGCACGGTACGATTAAACAGTACGACTTGCTGGTTCACCATAGCAATCTGGGTTCGCAAGGCGGTAATTTCAAAATCTTCAATCGGTTTCTGATCCAGCAAGATCTGCCCAGAAGTTGCATCCTGATAACGCACCAGCAGATTCACCAGAGAACTTTTTCCTGCACCAGAACGTCCTACCAGCGCTACTGTTTCACCGGCCTTGACCTGCAAATTAAAGTCATGAATAGCATGATGGCCATCATCATAAATCAAGTTAACATCTTTAAACTCGATATCGCCTTTCAGGCTATCCGTTAAAGTCCCGGTATTTTTTTCTTCAGGCATATCCAGCAATTCAAATACCGAATGAGCCGCAGCCATACCACGTTGAATTTTTTCATTGATATCCGTCAAGGCTTTGATCGGTCTTGCCAGCATACCCGCCGCAGTAATATAAGCGACAAATTCACCCGCAGAGGTATCACCCAGAATTTGCGGACGCAAGGCAATAAACATCACAATACTCAGTGAAATCGACATGATCAGCTGAACCACAGGACTATTCAACTGTTGTACAGCGACCATTTTCAAGCCACGACGCAAGTTTTCCAGCGAGTTCTGTTTAAAGCGTTCCTGCTCATAACTTTGCCCTCCAAAACCCTTGACGATCAGGTTGGCATTCACCGTTTCCTGCACCACATGGTTTACATCACCCATGGTGTCTTGCACTTGCTGCGATAATTTACGCATCCGTCTTGCAGCTTTACTGATAATAAAGCCAATGACGGGTGCAAAAATCAGGATACACATGGTCAGACGCCAGTTGGTATACAACAGGTAGCCTAATAATGCCAGAGTGATCAAACCTTGTTGCAACAAGGTTCTTAAAGCTTCAGTTGAAGCAGCGGTTAGCTGTTCAACGTTATACATGATTTTGGCAGTAATATGCCCGCTGGTATTATCCAGATAATACTGGGACGGTAAACGCAGCAATTTTGCAAAAACTTCCTGACGGATGTTGAATACCAGATTCCGGGAAATTACCGCAGTAAAATATCCACCCATGAACAAACCCAGGCCCCGGAAGAACATGAGTATGACTACTAAAAACGGGAAAAGTGATGTGAAACTCTGGTCTTTATTTTGAATCGCCTCAATAATATATTCTAGTAATTTAGCGACAGAGACTTCCGTAGCGGCATTAATAGAAAAACCCAGCAGGACAAGCAATGCAATGCCCCAAAACGGTTTTAAATAACTTAAAAGGCGAAGATAGACCTTAAAATCGTGCTTCACTAATAACCTCGGGTGGGTACTTTGGTACTGATATTAATATTTACAAAGCCGAGCTGCCCGGCCACATCCATGACACGAATCACGTCCTGATGGCTGGCTTTTGCGTCAGCTGCAATGACAAACATTAAATCACGGCGTTCATTAGAAATCTGTTTAATTGCAGTATTTAAATCCGCGACTTCCTTACTGGCCAAGGATTGACCATTGACTGCGTAATGACCATTGGCATCCACAATCACTTCGACTTTTTGATCATAGCTTTTAGGCGGTACACCCTGCGCATCAGGCAAGGTCAGATTCATTCGGCTCATTTGGCTAAAAGTCGTCGATAACAGCAAAAAGACCAGAATAAACAGCAGACAATCAATCATCGGTGTCAGATTAATATGTACATCTTCCACCTGGTTGCGTTTGAATTTCATCATCCGCCTCCTAGCTGGCTTTTTGCATGTCTTGGTCTATGTCTGCATGATTGCGATAAAAAAGATCCGCATGAAACAAAGTCGCTTGCTGTTCAAGTTTAGCCACATATTCCTGAACCAGACGCTGAAAATAACGGTGCGCAAACAGTGCAGGAATTGCAATCAACATACCGGCTGCCGTGGTAATTAAAGCCTTGGAAATACCCGGCATCATCAATACCGGATCACTCCCGGTACCTACATCGATCATCAGGAAAGATTCAATAATCCCAAGTACAGTTCCCAATAAACCGAGTAAAGGCGCAACTGCACTCAAAGTTCCCAGAAAATTAATGTTTTTTTCCAGATAACCAATTTCCTGTGATGCCACCACTTCCATCTGTGCGCGAGCATACTGCTCACCTTGCTGCTTGCTGGCATAGCCTGCAGTAAATACCCGGCCCAAAGTGCTTTGCTTTAAGGCCGCACTTTGATTCATTTTTTGCATGACTTGTGCTGTATTTTGCGAAGGCCCCATCAACAGTGTCAACGGAAGTACTGCATTCTTTTTCAGGCGAATCAGACGCTCGATCGAAATCGCCAGCATAAAGATAGAACACAAGACCAGGGGCAGCATAAGCCAGCCACCTGCTTTAACCAATTCCCACATCTAATTTATTCCCCAATAAAAAAAATATATAAATTATTCATCTTCTAAAATAGAAAGAATGCCATCCAGCTCTTCTAAAGAGTGATAGCTAATAACCAGTTTCCCTTTACCTTGCTTGTTATAGTCAATTTTAACATCTGCACTGAAACGCTCTGAAAGGCGCTGAGTCAATTGCTGAATATCCGGTGCTACAGCTTCTTTTACTTTTTCTTGTTTAGGTGTATTGAAATCACGGACTAACTGCTCGGTTTGACGAACAGACAGACTTTTTTCAATTACGATATCTGCAACTTTGAGCTGATCTTTAGCTTTTAAGGTTAAGATCGCACGTGCATGCCCCATATCCAGCAAACCCTGCTGCATAAAGTCTTTCACTTCTTCTGCCAGGCTAAGCAGGCGAAGTAGGTTACTCACTGTCGTACGCGCTTTACCCACGGTATCTGCAATCTCCTGATGGCTTAAGCCAAATTCTTCATGGAAACGTTGCAGAGCCATCGCCTGATCAATCGGATTCAGATCCTGACGCTGGATGTTTTCAATCAAGGCCAGTGCAATCGCAACCTGATCATTCAGATCACGTACAATCGCAGGAACCTCGGTCAAACCCGCCAGCTGTGCAGCACGCCATCGACGTTCACCCGCAATAATCTCGTATGGATAGCGTTCATCGTCAACCGGACGGATCACGATGGGCTGCATGATGCCATGCTTTTCAATCGATGCCGCCAGTTCCTGCAAATCCTGCTCGTTAATATAACGGCGCGGCTGATATTCACCGCGCTTGAGCAAGTTCACATCGATCTGTTTTAGCTGACCATGGTCAAGACCTTGAGCTTCGAGTTGTAATTTTTCTTTTTGAATTGAGCCTAGCAAGGCATCCAAGCCACGACCTTTGGCGAGTCCACGTTTCTTGACGGTCATGCTTTACTTCCTTTTTTCACTTTGCTTTTCTTTAATACTTCAGCTGCCAGATTTAAGTAAGCAACCGCACCCTTTGAGCTTTTTTCAAAATAAATCACCGGCAAACCGTGTGCTGGCGCTTCAGCCAGACGAATATTTCGTGGAATTACGGTTTCATACAGTTTTTTACCGAAATATTGTTCTAATTCTTCAGAGACATCACGGGTTAAGGCATTACGTGCATCGTACATGGTGCGTAATACACCGACAATTTGCAGGTCCGGATTCAATGCTTGCTGAATCCGATCGATGGTTTGGGTTAAATCCGCCAGACCTTCCAGTGCATAATATTCACATTGCATTGGAATCAGCACACCATCCACGGCTGCCAAAGCATTGACAGTAATCAGGCTTAAACTTGGTGCACAGTCGACAATGATATAGTCAAATGAAGATTCAATTTCCTGCAATGCATCCCGCAAAATGAACTCGCGCCCTTCCTGTTCTGCAATCGCCAACTCAACCCCGGCCAGATCACGGTTTGCCCCAAGAACCTTGTAGCCGACTTCCGCCTTAGAGATCGCCGTTTCAATCGGCACTTCACCCAGCAACACATCAGTGACCGAATAAAGTAGGTCATTCTTCTGAATGCCAGACCCCATGGTCGCATTGCCTTGCGAATCCATATCGACCAGCAAAACACGTTTTTTTAACACAGCTAAAGATGCCGCCAAATTTACTGCGGTTGTGGTTTTACCTACACCACCTTTTTGGTTTGCAATCGCAATAATTTGTGCCATGTTGCCCCCAATCCCTTTAAAAATCTTAAATACGTTTTAATAGAAGTAAATGACGCTGTTCGTCTAAGCGCGGAACTTTAAGTTCAATAATCTCACAACTAAATTCATTTTTTAAAGTAGCAACTTCATCTTCAGGAATTAAGCCTTTCATTGAGGCAATAATCGTTTGTTCGTGCATATATGGCTTAGAAGCATCGACAAAGTCTGTTAATGATGCAAAGGCACGACTGGTAATCACATCAAATTGACCCAGCTCATTGATGCTGTCTTCGTTTTCTACACGCGTTTGCACGGCAATGACATTTTTAAGTTTCAGGTCAGCAATAAACTGCTTGAGGAAACGAATTTTTTTACCGTTAGAATCCAGTAATACACATTCACGCTCAGGCTGACATAAAGCAATGATCATGCCCGGCATACCACCACCTGTGCCGATATCCAGTAATCGACCCGCTGGAAGATCTTTCAGAATGCTCAGACTATCGAGCAGATGCTTGACCAGCATTTCTTTAGGATCACGGATTGCAGTCAAATTGTATGCTTTGTTCCACAGCACCAAAGCATCCTGATACTTGAGTAATAAATTTAAAGCTTCATCAGATAGCTCTAAACCCAAAGCCTGGCTACCCTGCTTTAGTTCTTGAAAAAACATGTGCATAAACAATCTACGCTCGAAAAAGTTAGGTGGAAGTATACCGTTTTCTCTATATTGGCACAGTAGGCAGTGCTTAGCGAATATTCACTTAAGCAAACTTCCCTTCACGGATCGCCGTATCCAGTGCCGTTAAACGCTCTGGGGTTCCTACGTCAACCCAAATGCCTGCCAGTTTAGAAGCTGCAACCTGCTGATTCTGCATTGCTGCTTTTAGCAACGGAGCCAAAGGACGTTTGCCAGTCTCTAAGACTTGGAACATCTTCGGATCAAGTACGGATACACCACTAAAAGTCAGGTTCTCACCTCCGACTTGCTGATCAAAGGTATAAGCTTTACCTTCTGCAAGCGTGAAATCACCCTCTGGGTGTTGTTCAGGGTTCTGCACAAGTACGAGATGCGCCAAATTATCCTTTAGATCAATATCCAGTAAAGGGGCAAAATCCATCGTGGTCCAGACATCACCATTTAACAGAATAAAAGGTTCATCACCGAGTAGCGGCAAGGCATTAATGATTCCACCAGCGGTTTCCAGACCTTCACCCTCATGTGACCAAAGGATGTGTACACCAAATTGTGAACCATCGCCCAAAGCTTCTGCGAGTTTTTCACCGAGCCAAGCCGTATTGATGACAATTTCAGTAACACCGATCGCAGCCAGTTTCTCTATATGCCAGACAATTAAGGGCTTGCCCCCAACTTCCAGCAAAGGCTTTGGCGTATGCAGCGTTAGCGGCCGCATACGATTACCGAGTCCTGCGGCCAAAATCATCGCTTTCATTTAGGCAGCCACCTCATATGACCCATATTTAGCTTCAAAGGCTGGCATGACTCGGTCACGCATAAACTGCATGAATGGCTGAAGTTCAGTATAAGCTTTTGATTCCTCGAGCAGATACCACATCACACGTGGTAAATCTTTGAGATAACCCGACTTGCCATCACGTTCAAATAGGCGCACAAAAATACCGAGGATCTTGATATGACGCTGAATCGCCATCATGTCGGCATCTTTTTTAAACTGTTCAAAGTCACGGCCTTCTTTAGCAGATGTTGGCAATAACTCATAGAAATTTTTGAACCAGCGATACACACGGTCGGCATTCCACTGCACATAGGCATCGCGGGTAATCGAGATCAAGTCATAAGTATCTGCACCAATCACAGCATCCTGAAAATCAATCACACCGAGTTCGGTTTCATTGTCGATTTTCATCAAGTTACGACTATGGAAATCCCGATGCACGATCACCTGTGGCTGTGCCAATGCGGCATTCGCCAAAATCGCAAAAGTGCGTTTGATCAAGGCGCTTTCTGATTCAGTCAGTTGAACCTTTAACGCTGGCAGCATCCAGTCAGTCAGCAATTCCATTTCTGAGATCAGTTTTTCATAAGAATATGCTGGGAAATGCCCTTCTTCAGCAATCGATTGCAGCTGAATGAGCTGTTTAAAACTTTGTTCATAATAGGCATCTACAGTCTCGTCATTCAGCAGATTCGACAGCAATACATCACCAAAGTCTTCGAGCAGTAAAAAGCCATTTTCCAAGTCTTTTGCCACGATATGCGGAACACGCACGCCATGTGCATCAAAAAACTCATCTATCGTCACAAAAGGCACACAATCTTCTTTTTCTGGTGGTGCATCCATCAGCATAAATGTTTTATTATTCAGTTTGATTCGTGCATAACGACGGAAGCTGGCATCACCTGCTAAAAAATGAGTTTCAAATTGATCTGAACCGAGTACAGAGGCAATCCAAGATTGTATCAATTGTTCGCGTTGTGTATTCATTTGCAATTAATTCTAATACAGGCTGAGTTTTTAAAGTGCTAAGTGTAGCTACTTATCAACTTTTTCTCTATGATGCGACAATAATTAATTGCGATAAAAGCATGATTGGTTAATGAGACAAATGAAGCATCACTTTAAAATAAATCCTCTAGCGACTGCGATCTTAACCCTTTTATGTGGCAGCTCAGCCTCCGGCTATGCTGCATCAAATGTCTCGTCCGATGTAAATGCAGAACAACTCAAACAGCGCATAAATGAGACCTATCCAGGTGAAGCATTCTTTTCGCAATACTATGTCGACAAATCCTCAGCTGAAGCACAGCAGCGGCAGGAAAAATACTTAAGTTCGGCTTATTGTGAAGGCACCTGGGTGACCCCGATTGCCCCAGATGCAGCAACCGTTGCGCCAGATCAGGCTACATCTACCATTACTGCAGATTATGGACACTACAATCCAGCAGGTGACTCTTATTTAGAAGGCAATGTCATCATTGACCAGCAAGGTCGCCAGATTCGTGCTGAACGCGTAACGATTGATCAAACCCAGACCTATGCCAAAGCAGAAGGTCGGGTACAACTTGCTCAGGGTGGCCTGCTCTCACAAAGTGATGATATTAATTATAATTTAAAGACCCAAGAAGGCGACCTAAATAACAGCTTCTATATTGCCGAGCAGCAACATGCGCATGGTCGGGCAGAAAAGATCGCCAGAACCTCGACCGAGACGGTAGAACTGGAAAATGCGACCTATACCACCTGTCCACCTGAGCAAAAACCAACCTGGAAAATCCAGGCAGAAAAGATCAAGCTGAACCAGGAAACTGGACGTGGTGAAACCCGCAATACCAAGCTATATGTTAAAGATGTTCCGGTCTTGGCAGTTCCCTATTTCAACTTCCCGATTGATGACCGCCGCACTACCGGTATTCTGACGCCGACATTTGGCTTTACCAATGATGGTGGTCTGGAACTGGGTGTTCCGGTTTACCTGAATTTAGCGCCGCAATATGATGCGACGATTACGCCGCGTTATATTGGCGATCGTGGTACGATGTTAGACGGTGAGTTTCGCTATCTGACTGAAAATTATGGTGAAGGCCGTATTTGGGGAGGTTATTTACCTTCCGATGAAAGCTATAGCGATGAAGACCGTAAAAGCCTGCATTTCTTACATAACTGGCAGATCAATAATCAACTATCAACCAACCTTGAATATAACTACGCTTCAGACAAAGATTACTTTGCCGATCTGGATAATAACCCGAACTCTAAAACTGACCTGAACTTACGCCGTGCCTGGGAAGTCAATTATAAAAATGGTATTCCTGGCTTAAAGGCACAATTCAAAGTCGAAGACTTCCAAACCCTAGATCCAACCGTACTGGATGAAGATCGTCCTTATGCACGTCTGCCGCAGCTTTTAGTCAATTACAAAACTGGCAATCCATTGGGATTACAGCTTGAGTTTAATAACGACACAGCATATTTCCAGAAGGATCTGAGAAATTTCGCTGATACTGATCCAACGGGTGAGAAGGTATATCAACCGAGTGGTACACGGATCTATAATGACTTTTCCGTGCGTTATAATCATTTTACCCCGTGGTCATTCTTCATTCCTCAGGCGACTGTACGCAACATCAATACTTTCTATGATGAAAAAACCCAAAGCCGTAGCGCGTCTAGTGAAAATAATTCAATTGTGGTGCCACAATTCACGCTGGACACCGGCTTAATTTTTGAAAAAGAAGGTACGTATTTACAGACCTTAACGCCTCGTCTGTTCTATGCGTATTCACCTTATGAGAACCAGCAGAATCAGCCAAACTTTGATTCAGTCGTCGCTTCGATTAATTATGATCAACTTTTCAGTGCGCGTCGCTTTTATGGTAATGACCGCCTGGAAGACAATAACTTTGCCTCCTTAGGTCTGAGCTATAGCCTATTTAATGAAGAAGGTCTGGAGCGCCTGCGTGCCAGCGTTGGACAGAGCTTTTTCTTTGAAGATCGCCGTGTAACGTTGGAAAATGATGCAGATGAATTCGACCGTGAAAGTCATACTGGCCCTGTAATTCAACTGACCAGCCAGCTGTCAAATAATGTTCACGTTAATCTGAACTCAAGCTGGATGTCGAATGGATCGAATGCCCAACGAGATTTGCAGGTTTATTATACCGGTGAGCAAGGCAATCTTTATAACCTAGGCTATTTCTATCGCAAAGATATTCCGAACCGTCAAAAGAGCTATGATCATGTGGTGGGTTCATTTATCCAGCCGATTGCCAACAACTGGCGTCTGGTTGGACATGCCCAGTTTGACCTCGACAATAGTGTCGCACGGGAATATTTACTTGGCGTGAACTATGAGTCATGCTGTTGGGGAGTTTCTGTTTACGGTCGCTCATATTACAATGACTTAGACGACGTTAATGATTCAAGCGTCAAAGCCAAACGCGCTATTATGGCCGAAGTCAGCCTGAAAGGCTTAGGTGGGTTAAGCAGCAAACTCACCTCATTACTAGAAAATCGTATTCTAGGTTTTAACAATATCAATCAAACTTGGACAGAACGTTAATGAAGACAAAACAGTTAAAACAAATTTTTAAAGCAACCGCACTTGCGCTATGCCTTTCTTCAGCGATGACGACTTTTGCTGTTGCCCAACCTAAAGATGAAGTTGTAGCTGTAGTCGACAATAGTATCATTCTACGTAGTGACCTGGCTCAAGGTGTAGCCGAAATCTCACATCAGCTGCAAAAACAGAAAAAGGCAGTTCCACCACAACAATATCTTGAGCAACAAGCTTTAGAGCAACTGATTATTCGTCAGGCACAGCTTGAACAAGTTAAACGTTATAATATTCGTCCAGATGAAAAAGCTTTAAATGAAGCCGTCCTGAAAGTTGCCCGTGATTCTGGTTCACCGAGTCTGGAAGCATTCCAGCAGAAACTGGATGCCATGGCGCCCAATACCTATGCTTCTTTACGTAACCGTATCGCTGAAGATTTAGCACTGAATCGTTTACGTCAACAAATCGTGACTTCACGTATTCAAATTACAGATCAAGATGTTAAAAACTTCCTAAATACCCCGCAAGGTCAAGCTTTGCTTGGCAGTCAGGTCCATGTACTGCATTTACGGGTAAGCGGTGAAAATGCTGAACAAATTGCAACAAAGGTAAAGCAAGAATTAAATAGCAGCAATGACATTCAGGCGATCAGCAAAAAGTACAGCACTGGCGGCGTTAAAGTCGAAGCTGCTGATATGGGTGTGAGAAACCTGTCAGAAATTCCAGCAGAACTGGCTGCACGCGTGACCACCCTGCAACCAGGTCAAACTTCTGAACTGATTCCTGTCGCTGATGGTGTACATGTTCTGAAGCTCTTGGAACGTAAAGGTGGCGAACAGAAAGCCCTTGTTCCTCAATATTTAACACGACACATTCTGATTCAACCGTCTGAAGTGGTCAGTCCTGAAAATGCCAAACAAATGATTGATAGTCTGTATAACCGCCTCAAACAAGGTGAAGATTTTACTGTTTTAGCTTCAACGTTCTCCAATGATACTGGCTCGGCTCGTGATGGCGGAAGTCTTGGCTGGGTTAGCCCAGGGGTAATGGTACCTGAATTTGAACAGCAGATGAAAAGCACCCCAGTAGGTCAGTTCAGTAAACCATTTCAATCCCAGTTTGGCTGGCATATTCTGCAAGTGAGTGAAACACGCCAACAAGATATGACACAGGAATATCAGGAACGTATGGCTCGCCAATTGCTTGGTGAACGTCAATTTGATGCCGAATTAGATAGCTGGTTACGTGAAACGCGCAATAATGCTTATGTAGAAATCAAAGATCCTCAACTGGATCCTAAACGTAACCGTTAAGCCTTACCAGAATCCTAAAAAGCCAACGACATCTCGTTGGCTTTTTTATTTAAACAGCTTAAAACTTACAGATATAAAAAAACCTCTCATTGAGAGGTTTTTTTCAATTCTCAAACTCGATTAACGATTGTTTTCATCGTCTGAAGAGTCTTCAAATTTAGTATCGTTGTCGAAACCAGCGCCTTGACCACCAAAGCCAGCACCTTGACCACCGAAGCCGCCTTGACCACCGAAGCCAGCGCCTTGACCACCGAAGCCGCCTTGACCGCCGAAGCCACCGCCTTGACCACCGAAGCCGCCTTGACCACCAAAGCCGCCGCCTTGACCGCCGAAGCCACCTTGACCACCGAAGCCGCCAGCACCTTGACTGCCACCAAAGCCACCTGCAGCACCTTGACCACCGAAGCCCGCACCTTGTGGACCAGCAGGCGCGCCAGCAGGACGTGGATTACGTGCAGGTACTACAGTTGAAATTGCATGCTTATA
The DNA here is from genome assembly GCF_013417805.1 of Acinetobacter sp. YH12226. Lineage (GTDB taxonomy): Bacteria > Pseudomonadota > Gammaproteobacteria > Pseudomonadales > Moraxellaceae > Acinetobacter. Next base: position 175,187 of record NZ_VPDG01000004.1, read on the forward strand.
AACCATTTGGCTTACTGTATTTTTTAATAAAACCACGTATTGGTCAAAAGATTCGATATGACCTTGTAATTTAATACCGTTTACCAGGAAGATAGATACTGGGATACGTTCCTTACGGAGAGAATTCAAGAATGGATCTTGTAAAGTTTGACCTTTAGACATGTTATAACTCCAAAAAAATTAAAAATCAGCGCAAAAACTATCTCTATTTTTCAATTAAAAATTATAAAAAAGATAGTCCCTAAATTTTGCTTTATCCGTGACAGTTTCGCAAGTCTTCTTGAGCCTGCTGTAGCGTAAAATATGTTGTAAATTTATGCTTTTCTTGCAAAGACCTTAACCACGTATATTGACGTTTTGCAAGTTGTCGTGTCGCAAATAAAGCTTTATCCTCCATTTCCCGTTGCTTTTCCTTGGTTTTATCAGCATTTTTTAAGAATTCTATAGCCTGACGATAACCCACTGAACGCATGGAAGGTAAATTTTCATTAAAATCGTATTTTTCAATTAAATTCACAACTTCATTTAAAAAACCGCTTTTCCACATAATTTCCAGACGTTGTTCAATACGCCCATGTAATTCTAACCGATCTGGCATCAGCGCATAATTATGGAAACTGTAACGATATGGTAAGTTTTTAGGTTGTTCTGCCTGTAGTTTTGTAATCGGCTCACCAGTCAATTTAAAAACTTCCAAGGCCCGAATAATGCGCTGCTTGTCGCTGACCTTGAATTTTTCACCGGCAATCGGATCGACTGTACATAATTCTGCATAAACAGCCTCCCAGCCCTCCTGTTCAGCTTTGGCTTCGATCTCAGCTCGAATAGCATAGTCTGCACTTGGTAGGTTATCTGACAAACCTTCAAGCAAGGCCTTAAAATATAGCATGGTGCCACCGACCAGAATTGGGGTTTTACCACGTGCATGAATATCATCAATCAGGCGGCAAGCATCTTCGACAAAGTTTGCCGCAGAATACACTTCAAGTGGACTGATAATATCAATCAGATGATGCGGATAGCGCGCCAGCTCCTCTTTAGAGGGCTTGGCTGTACCAATGTCCATTTCCCGATAAACCAGCGCAGAATCGACTGAAATCAACTCAAAATTTCCTCGCTCATACAGTTCACATGCCAAAGCGGTTTTACCACTTGCAGTTGGCCCCATTAAATTGATGACCGTCAATTGATTGGACATGTAAAACTACTCTCCTCGAGCAAAAAGTTTATCTAGTTGAGCCAATGGAAAGGCGCGCCAAGTCGGACGGCCATGATTACATTGACTGGCAAATTCGGTTTGTTCCATCTGACGCAGCAAGGCATTCATTTCAGACAAACTTAGGATACGATGCGCTCGCACTGCACCATGACAGGCCATGCCTGCCAGAATCTGGTCACGCTTCTGCAATAGACTTTGTGCCTGATCACCCGGATCTAAATCATTCAATAATTCAGGAATCAGGGCATCAAAATCGGCCTTGTGTAGAATAGCGGGGACGCCGCGCACAATCACTTGCTCATCACCATACTGATCAATTTCCAGACCCAAACGTGCCAACTGCTCTTTCAGCTCTTCGACACGCATCGCCTGCATCCGGCTAATGTTTACGACCTTTGGAATCAGCAGTTGCTGTGACGTCCAGAATTCAGGTTTATCCCAGGCCGATTTCATTTGCTGCAAAACGATACGTTCATGCGCCGCATGCATATCGACAATAATCAGACCTTCGGTATTTTGCGCCAGAATGTAGATACCATGTAACTGGGCAATTGCAATGCCCAATGGATGCTCATCGACTTTAGACTTTACATATGTCTGAAAAGACTGATCAGGATTAAAGGCTTCAGTTTCCAAACTCTCTCTGAGCGGAGCTAAATAGCTTTGTAAAGCATTATTCAGCTGCTGTGAACCTGCATAGGATGCACTGTAGTCCCGAGTATAATTCACAACTTGCGGACGTGAAGATTCGAAATCGGTCAGTACATCCGAAGCTTCGTGAGCACTTGTAATAGATGTGGGTCTAGCTATCTGCTGTTGCGAATGCACATTCTGATGCAGGCTAAACTGCTCCTGATAACGTGGTTGTGGCGCCACAAAATCAGGCTGTTGATCCTGTTTCATCGCCTCGGCCAGATCCGCAGTCGCAGTCTGGAATTGTGCCAGCGTTTCCTTGGCATAATGCCGCACAAACTCATGTACTTCACGTTGATTCAGGAAGCGAATTTCATGCTTGGTCGGATGAACGTTCACATCAACATTTTCTGGATCAACTTCCAAAAACAGTAAATAAGCCGCATGCTGATGTCCATGCAAGATGCCGTCATAGGCCATCCGCAAGGCATGAGAAATGGTTTTGTCTTTGACAATCCGGCCATTCACATAGACATATTGCAGATCTGCCTGTGAACGCGCATCCGAAGGATGACCAAGCCAGCCAGACAAACGCATGTTGATACTGTCTGCATCCATCCAGTAGGCATTTTCAGTAAACTGGCGGCCAAGTAGCTGTTGAACGCGCTGGAAACGTAAAGTGCCACTATCTGCTACAGGTAAATTCAGTTTGATGCTTTCATTATGTTCTAGCACAAAACGGATATCAAAATGCGTTAATGCCATACGGCGCACAATTTCTTCGATATGACCAAATTCAGTGCCCGGTTTTTTCAGGAATTTACGCCGTGCAGGCACATTAAAAAACAAATCCTGAACCCGAATATGCGTCCCTTTTGAAGCCGCGACCGCTTGAATTTCCTGATGATCAAAAGCCGTGCCATTGACTTCGACCTGATAACCGATGCCCTCGTCACTTTGACTGCTGATCATGGTCAGGCGTGAAACTGCTGCTATCGACGCCAGTGCTTCGCCACGAAAGCCCAGACTGCTAATCGCATACAGCTCATCAGCACTCTGGATTTTGCTGGTGGCATGGCGCATCACGGCCAAAGCCAGATCTTCAGCATGAATTCCGCGTCCATTGTCGATGATTTCAATTAAAGTACTGCCGCCTTGTTCGACCCGAATGATCAGTTCTGTCGCACCCGCATCAATCGAGTTTTCCAGTAATTCCTTGACCACAGAGGCCGGACGTTCAATTACCTCACCTGCGGCAATCTGGTTAGCAAGTGCAGGATCAAGAGCACGAATACGGCGCAGACTTAAATCATTCGACATGTGAAAATTGACGCTCCAGAGCCTGGCGTAAGGCAAGATTCGATGAAATCAGGCTTGCAGTACGGGTCAGCTCATCTTCAGATTTTAAAATTTCAATAATCAGGTCAGCTTGCGGAATTTCATCTCCACCTTTGGATGGCCATTCAAATAAAAATAGCGCATTCGGTGTTTCCAGATAATCCCGGATTCCCATCAGTTGCAGTTCATACGGATCATTCAGACGATACAAGTCAAAATGAAAAATATCCTGACCATTAATGTGATAGGGTTCGACCAGTGTATAAGTTGGACTTTTCACTGAACCTTGATGACCCAGCTGTTGCAAATAATAACGCGTTAAGGTCGTTTTTCCTGCCCCCAGGTCACCAATCAGATACACGACTCCCGCAGGGAAATTTTCCGCCAGAACCTTGGCCAGTTTCTGGGTATCGTCTTCATGATTTAAAGTGACATTAAATGAATAAGGCATATTACTCACGACATGATGCAAAAGAATAAATATGATAGCATCGCCACGCTTTAAAAGCCTATTCACCTGTGTGAGAAACTGTATTTTTTCACAGCATCTGTTCCTTAAGAGGTTAATCTGCCTGCCATGCAACCGACTGTTGAATTTAACCCACCTATGCTCAATGGGGTCAGTGCCAGTAAAGTGTTTTTGCCAGCCAGCCCGGATGCGCCCCTGACAATTTTTGCTTATTTATGCGCACAATTTGCGCATATCGCAGCAGATGAATGGCAATCCCGTTTCGCCGAAGGCCTGGTTTATGATGCTCAGGGCAACAGATTAAGCACAGAAAGCCCATTTCAGGCCAATAGCCATTGTTTTTATTACCGCTTTTTGGCACATGAAGTGCATGTTCCTTTTCAACATCAGATTTTATTTGAAAATGAGCACTTCATGGTGGTCGATAAACCGCATTTTTTGACCATGAGTCCGACCGGACAATATGTACAGGAAACGCTATTGGTTCGTCTTAAAAAGCAAACTAGCAATCAGCATTTAACCCCCATTCACCGGCTGGATCGTGAAACGGCAGGCGTGGTCCTGATTTCCAAATGCGTGGAATCGCGTGGCCTGTATCAGCAGATGTTCGCTACACGTCAGGTACAAAAAACCTATCATGCGATTGCGGCCTATCAACCTGATTTAAAATTTCCATTGATCACGCGATTAAGAATGGAAAAGGGACAGCCCTTTTATACCATGCACGTGCTAGACGGAACGCCGAATAGCGAGACGGCGATTGATCTGCTGGAACACAACACAGAATGGGCCAAATATGAGCTAAAACCACATACTGGCAAGCAGCATCAATTACGGGTGCACTTGAATCATCTGGGTATTCCGATCCGTCATGATCCCTTTTACCCCCAGGTAGCGCACAAGGCGGAAGATGATTTTTCTGCACCTTTAAGTTTATTGGCCAAACATATTCAATTTGTCGATCCAATCACGCAGAAAAGCATGAATTTCAGCTCGCAACTTGAATTGACACTGTAAATCGCTTGTCATTACAGATTATTTTCTAAAATCGGTCGCTTTAAGATTGAATTTCAAACGTAATTGATTAGAATAAAGGCGAAAAGTTAAGTAATTTAAAGCTTTAAAAATATTATGAGAAAAACTGAAGTTTATCAAATTCGCTTGGACTCGCAAGAGAAGAAACAAGCCTTTGCGGTATTTAAGCAATTGGGGATTACGCCAGCTCAGGCCGTGCGTCTTTTTTTCAAGCAGGTGGTGATTACCAAATCCATCCCCTTCTCGATTGAAAACCAGAATATCAATCTGGAACAACTGATTCGCCTGCGCAAGCTAAAACAAAATGAAGCTAAAACCGAGCAAAATGCGCTTTCCAGTTCTGCCCTGAATTTATTGGATGATCAGGAGATCCAGCTGGATGATGATCATCTTGATTTATTTGAAGAACTGAATGCCATTTTGGGTGAAAGCGACAAAATTTAACATTGTTGCATTTCCGAACAATTTCTAAAGCCTGCCACTCATAAACTTCGCTATGCTTGATGCTGATAATCAATAAAAAATTAGCATGGAGTATGCAATGCTCGTACGACGCGCCCAGTCAGCAGACCTGAATCAGCTGGCGGTATTATTTGATGAATATCGACAGTTTTATGGTACGTCTTCCAATCCTGAACTCTCTTACCAATTTTTAAAACAACGTTTTGAAGATGGGCAGACCGTCATTTTCATTAACACCAAAGATGATACTTTTACCGGCTTTATTATCCTGTATCTGGGTTTTTCTTCGGTGGCCTGCTCGACCTATTATATTCTGGATGATGTGTATATCACCCCGGTTTTTCGGCGTCAGGGCGCAGCCAAACAACTGATTGATACCGCGATTTTATTTGCCAAACATGAACAGGCCTTAAGAATCACCTTGGAAACCCAAAAAAATAATTATCAATCGCATAAATTGTACGAATCCATGGGATTTATCAAGGATGATGAATTTCAGACCTATCACTGTTTCCTGAAATAAACACCAGTCTTTTTAATCATATTTCAAGCGAATAAAAAATTTATTATTCTGAGCGGAATTTGGCCTGCGCCACCTGTTCTGCATTTAAATACAACCATTCTCCTTCAGCCAGTTCAGACAAGGCCAAAGCACCAATTTGAGCGCGGTGCAATTGTTCAACTTTATTGCCTACAGCAGCCAGCATGCGTTTTACCTGATGATAGACGCCTTGATGAATGGTCATTTGCAGACGATTTTCAGCCAATCGTGTCACTTCAGTAGCTGCAAAAATACCTTTTTCATTTCTTAATTCGACACCTTGTTCTAGTTGTTGAATCTGTTCATCCGTGACTGGATCCGCAGTTTGCATCTGATAAACTTTAGCGACATGCTTTTTCGGATGAGTTAAGGCTTGCAGGAACTGTCCATCATCGGTCAGCAATAACAGTCCGGTGGTATCCTGATCCAGACGCCCCACACACTGAATCCCCCGATTCAGCAGAATGTCATCAAACAGGTCAAACACACTAAAATGATGCGTCGCCTGATGCGAACACTCGTAGCCTTGTGGCTTGTTTAAGGCGATATAGACTTTTTCCCGATAGGTATGACTTTTCCCATAAACCTCGAAATTTAAGTTATTCAAATCCAGTTTATGTTTGGGATTGTCAATCACTTCATCTTGAATTGAAACAGCACCATTTTTAATCAGTTGCTGACAATGCTTGCGGGAGCCGAAACCTTGTGACTGCAACATTTTTTCCAATAGCATCTGTTTATACCTGTATCGAGTGAAGACCTGTGCATTCTATCCTGAAACAGTCATGAATTTGGTTTCTTCCGCTGTTTTCTAGGTATCATGCGTTGAAAAGCTCTACAATAGCTTTATTTTTCACTCTATCTCTCCCACTTATGTCGCAACTTGATCTGAATCTGATTGTTCTTTTGGTTTTACTGGCTTGCGGTATTTTCAGTCACAATAGTGCCGTCACCATTGCTGCAGCGGTGTTAATTGTTTTAAAAATCACGCCACTCAACAGTTTATTGCCTTATGTACAGGCGCACGGTTTAAATATCGGCATTATTATTCTGACCATTGGTGTTCTGACACCGATTGCCAGTGGCAAAATTTCAGGAGAAAGTATTCTCAAATCTTTCCTGAGCTGGAAGTCTTTGCTGGCAATCGCGATTGGGGTCTTTGTCGCTTGGCTGGGAGGACGTGGAGTGAAGCTGATGTCCAATCAGCCAGATGTGGTAGCCGGACTGTTATTAGGCACAGTGGCTGGTGTAGCAGTATTACGCGGTGTTCCAGTCGGCCCTTTAATTGCGGCAGGGATTTTATCCTTATTGATTAGTACACAATAATGTTCAAATCATCAGCGCACTTCACCAGTACGCAAAAATTTCTCAAGAAGAATCACATGACCGGAAATATGCAGATCACCCGATGATTATCTTGCGCTAAGCTTTAAAGCAGTGCTTCAGGCTTGCTCAGAAGATCCTATCAGATCAACGGAATACTTTATTAATTCGATCTTTCAAGATTCAAGCAAAGAAAAGTGAATGATCTTTAAAAGCGGTGACCTGATAAAAATTTGAAATTCAATAAATGACACATACCAGTCTAATCTTTCAAAGCATAGACCAAACTTTCTATCATCTCACCATTTTCCAAATATACTTTAACCGGAATACGTTGATATTCATCACCTTCAAACGTATCCAGCTCATCCCAATATTTAGGGAGATTCTCGGATATGAATACATAACCCGGAACAGTCTCTCCCGAATCACTGAGCTGAATACCCGGACTGCCCAGCTCAGCGCCCCAACCACGCTGCTGCAAATGCCCACGAATATAACCGACTTTCCAGCTTCCTCCAATCCGTTCCATGACAGGGGCATTGGGTTGCTGCGGACGAAGCGTGCCGTATACAAATAAACTGTGCATCTTAAGAACTCTTAAACATCATTTTGATGATTATTCTACAAATAGTAGAGCCAGACGCACCTGGTCATAAGCCATTTTAGGCGTGGTCAATTCCACAATCGGACGCAGCTTAATTGAACCGTCATCATTAAAATGTTCCGAGTTTTGACGCTTGGTCAGGCGTTTATAAATCTTGCGCACCTGTTCCACCACTTCCTCACCCGGATGCGCCAGCGAGATATCCAGCCCCTGCTCTTTATGCAAACGCCCCAAATGATTGATGATGGTTGCAGGAGTCAAACCACGTTCAGTTGCGATATCGGCAATTTCATAACCTTCTTCAAACAGTTCACGCGTTTCGTCTAGCGTTGCAGTGGCATAGCTTTGTTTTCCAGCATTCTTAGAAATTTTCTTCTCATTGCGCTGGATTTCAACTTCATTCAAAGTCCCGCCACAATGCCGGATAAAGGCTTTGTGCTGCGCAGTCAAATCGACATTTTCAAAATTCGCTTCGGCTTCATCAGAAAGTTCCTGAAAACGGCGATCGGCTTTTATCGCCAGACTATCGAGTTCCAGAGCTTGCTCATTAAAACCTTTTAATCGTAAGCCATTTAAGCTTTTTAAACGGGACAAGGCGACATAGCCCTGTCCTTTTTCAAAGGTATGACTTAGATCAATTTCAGCAGCCTCCAGGGTCATGCCTTGGGATTTATGAATGGTAATCGCCCAGGCCAGACGCAATGGTATCTGCTGGAAACTGGCAATGGTTTTACCTGCTTCATTATCGACTGACCAGGTTTCAGGCTCCACGATTAATGTAGTTCCATCCGTCAGTTTGACTTTGGGCAGCACGCCATATTCATCATCCTCTTCAAAACTGATGACTTCGCCCAAGCTGCCATTGATATACCCCATATCAAAGTTGTTTTTCACAAACATGACTTTGGCATGTTTTTTCAGGGTCAATGCTTCAGGTGCTCGCACTGAGGATTTTAAGGTCTCGATCAGCTTTTCATTGCCATCGCACTGCGCATCAAACTGACGCGGATCATTGTCAATTTCATTCAGATGTTTAAAGTTAATACTGTCCACATCCATATTATGCGTATACAGGCGCGTGTAGGTCTCGCCGATTTCTTGATGTCGGGTGGCCTGTAAAGCCGTGCGATGTTCATGGCTAATCGCCTGCGCACGAATCGCGTTCAGGATATCATTCAGATAATCATTACCCTGACGATGCTGCTCGGTCAGGTAACAGACACGAAACTTGGCTTCGACCCAGGCATCCGACATAAAGCAGAATTTGTCGCGGTTGCGCTCATCATTTTTACCGACTGGTGGTAACTGGAAAAAGTCCCCTGCCACAATCACCTGAATGCCACCGAAGGCTTCATCACTTTCCTTGAAATATTTCAGTACCTGATTGACCAGATTCAGTTGCTTGGCATGCAGCATTGAAATTTCGTCAATAATCAGGACTTGCGCATTTTCCAGATGTTCTTTTAAGTATTTGCGCTCTTTCATCCGCTTTAAGTCTTCTTCAGACAAAAAGTCTTTAATACCAATGCCTGCCCAGGTATGAATAGTCATACCGTTCATATGCGTGGCTGCAATCCCGGTCGATGCAGTAATGGCGACGGCGACTTTACGCGCCTTTAAATAATTAATATATTGATTCAGCGTATAAGTTTTTCCTGCACCGGCAGAGCCGGTTAAAAAGACATTTTCTCCTGCTTTGAGTAACTTAAGGGCAGTTTCCTGTTTCATAAGAGCAATACCGTAAAAGAACGGCTATAGCCTAACGATTTTTAGCGGAAAAGTTAAGCGTCATGGCAGAAAACAAGCTGTATTGAACTGTCAGGCCTGCAAGTTGAGCCAGTTAATAAAATGCATGGCGATATTGCTGTATTCAGCTTCTGCTTTCTGGTTATTCGGATATTCCAGTTGATCAAAAATCACCTGTCCATTCACCAATTGACACCCCAAGATCAAGGGTAGGCGCACAGCCGGATGAGACATGCGAAAGGCCACATACTGCCCTTCCACAATTTGCTGAGCATAGCTTGCCGCCAGACAGTTCCTGAAAATTTTAGATTCCTCTAAAATTCGATCCAAAGTTTTAAGTTCTTCAAAACGCCAGTTGAAATACAGTAAAAATGAAACCTGAGTGATTGGTGTCCAGTTCACCAGTGCAAACTGTTTTTTCAGCTTGGCTATCATTTCCTGCTTTTGAATCTGATCATGCCAGACGACCGCCTGATTAAACAAACTGGTCCAGCTCAGGTTCTTCGGTATTTCTGCATGGCTGGAAAAATACTCTACTAGATAGTCACGTACATAACTGTCAAATAGCGACTCACGTACATGCCCGCTTTGCAAATAAAACAGCTGCCTGAATTCAGTAAAAGGAATGCGATAGCGGTGCAGAACATTATAAAAATCACGGTTCTGCTGACTTTGAGGCTGAATATACACCAGAACCTCATCTGGTAAATGCGCCGTAATTTTATATAAATGCTGCATATAAGCTTGCATCATCCGGCTCAAGTTCAGATAAACCTTTTTAGTCAGCTGATCATCCATTTTAACCACATTGCGCAGCAGCTCCATCCATTCGTCCAGATACAGAATTGAGGGACTAATCGCAATCCGTTGATCCTCAATCGATTGGCGTGTGCCTTTTAATACCACCGCCTGATTATGCTGGTGCTGAAACCAGTCATGCTGAATTGCATATTCATGCATGCTATAAATAAACAATCGCGCCGAGACATATTGAAAATATTGTAAAGTCGCCATAATAATCTGCGGATGAATATGATGGCTGTCTATAAAACTTAGGGCCGTTACTGCCACCCGCACACTGCTATGCTGGATATTATTACTGATCCAGTCCAGTACCTCGGCCGGTTGCTTGAAGATCCAGTTCACAGCACGATGACAGTCAAATAGTGGCAATCGGGCCACCTTTTTCTGCCATAAGTACGGATGATTTTCCAGGAAATTCCGTTTGGATAATAAATCATCCCGATGCCACACGTCCCGGTTCATCAATCGGACAAAACCGAGCAGATTACTTTGCTCCTCAGCATGCCGATATAGCAAACAGATATCATCAGTATGATCATTCAGTTCATGCAGATTAAAGCGCTCTTCAAAAGACAGTGACATAATCCGGAACATCGCCGGAGGCAAAAACTGTGCGGCGCTAAAACAGAACTCATCCAGACTATCCATCAATGACTGGATCGACAGCAATTCATCCTGCTGTAGACACTCCAAAGAAAAAGCCTGTTGCAAGCTTTCAAGAATCTGCTGTGGAATCTCTTGTTCATCCTGAACAAAGTTTTGCATGACGGGTGTGATGTATAGCCCGGCCTTAATCAGCTGCTGGTCGATAATCTCAGCCTGAACAATCGACATTTGCTGCAGAAATTCGAACACCCGTTCTGGGCCATTGACCCACACATAGACCTGAGTCAGGATAAGCTGACGTAACTGTTTGGCTTTGTCGCGTAAATATAGCGAATGCTGCGGTTTTAAATCCCCGGTCAGGAAATAGATATCCTGTAAAAAGAATTCCTCTAGTGCTTCTGCCTTACATTGCTGGAAATAAAAATGACTGTCTAGCAAAGCAGGTGCAGTTCCAGAGTCTAGTGCACGTGGAGCATGAAACTGGATATGAAACAGGCCATCCACCAATTCAATCCGGTGTTGATCCTGCTGAATTTTTATTAAATTTTGTGCATTCAGATGACCAATCATCGCCATCTGATCAAGATAAAGCTGGTTGAGCTCCGGAGAAATCCGTAAGCATTGTTGTGCCAATAACCTTAAAGATGCTACCAAGCTTTCCTGTTCCATACGTGCACCTCGGTCATCTTAGAATCATCTTATTTTTATATTGGATCATGCTGAGTCCTTGATCGCCAATCAATGAACACTTAAAAATACATTATGGCATCACTTGCACTATAAAAAAGTCCCTGCATCCTCATCGCTAAAAATAGAATATATCAATAGATCATAGCCTAGATTTTATAGAAAGAATTTTTCTTTTTTAGTCTTGCTGACGTATTACCTTAAGCTCGGCCAAGCCAGTATAAATATGTTGCTGCAAGCTGTATCGAAATGCAATTAGCTCTTCTTGAGTCTGGACCCGAGCAATCGATTGTCGTGGCATAAACTGAAAATAAAATGGCAGGCGTTTTGGGAATAATCGTTTAGGCAAAGATGGAATCACATCGCCCTGACGTAGTAATTTATTGAGTTGTGGTACTTTGAGAAGTTTTTGAAAATATTTATGCTGGATGATCTTATTGGCATCAAAGCCGATCTCATAGACTTCATCCCCACCGAGCGCGGCAAAAGGGACAATATCATAGTTGAATTCCTGAGCTAGCTTTAAAAATCCGTAACGTTGCTTCCAGATCAGTTGATACTGTTCACCCTGACGTTTAAGTACTTCGCGACCGCCTCCCGGAAACACCAGAATGGAGTAGCCCTGCTGCATCACAGCACGTACATAATGCTGGATGCCATCGACTGCCCCAAACTTTTTCACGGCTTCACGCCATAGCGGTACATAAAAATGGCTATGATCCGCAATACTGACCACAGCCACCTTATGTTCGTTATAGAGATAATCAATCAGCATCGGCGAATCAAAGATGCCGTACATGGAATGATTACCGACATACATTGCAGGCCGACTGGCATCAATATATTCTGCCCCTAAAAAGGTAGGGGTAAAATATAATTTGGATAAGGCACTTAAGCGTCTAATCCATTGCCCATCATGTTTGACCTGCAAGCTGTTTGCTCCCTATTGACTCCGGATTATGCTACGCGCTTTTGGACCAGAATCGAACCCACCGAATAACCCGCACCAAATGAACACAACACGCCATATTCACCATCTTCAACTTCATGTGCAGTACGGTGCAAGGCAATGATCACCCCAGCAGAAGAAGTGTTGGCAAACTCATTCAAAATGATCGGCACCAGACCAGGTTTGGCATTTTCTTTGCCGACCACCAGTTTCAAGATCAGCTCATTCATACTGGCATTGGCCTGGTGTAACCAGAAGCGTTTAACACCTGTAGGCTCAATCTGATTCTTTTCCAGTTGCGCAGTAATCATTTTCGCAACCAGTGGACAGACTTCTTTAAATACCTTACGACCATCCTGACGGAAACGTTTGTCGTCAATGTCAGCATTTTCAGAAGTATTCAAGAAACCAAAGTTATTGCGGATGTTATTCGAGAACTGGGTAAACAACTCAGAATCCAGAATTTCAAAACCGGTTTTGCTGTCGGTATTTTCAATAATTGAAGCGGTTGCCACATCACCAAAAATAAAGTGACAGTCACGTGAACGGAAATCGGTATGTGCAGAGGTAATTTCCACATTCACCAATAACACACGGCGCGCGCCTGCTTTGATCGCATCATAAGCCTGTTTCAGACCAAATGTTGCTGCAGAACACGCCACGTTCATGTCATAGGCATAGCCTTTGATACCTAGAGCGGTTTGAATCTCGATCGCTACGGCAGGATAAGCACGTTGCAAATTCGAGCATGACAAGATCACGATATCAATGTCTTCGGCAGTCACACCGGCATTTTCCATCGCCTGTTTGGCTGCGATTACGCCCCATTCTGCTTGCAGTGAAATTTCATCATCTGCACGTTCACGTAAATTAGGACGTAAGCGTTTTGGATCAAGAATACCTGATTTTTCTACGACATAACGGCGTTGTACGCCAGATGCTTTTTCAATAAAGTCTGCGCTAGAACCACGACGCGCTTCAACTTCGCCTGCAGCGATTTTGTCAGCATTTTCGTGATTAAACAGTTCCACATAAGCATTTAAACTTTCAATTAATTCTTCATTGGTGATGACATGTTCCGGATGGAATAAGCCAGTACCCGTAATGCGGATGCCCATGTAAAATTCCTTATCTGAATTACCTATATCTTAACTGATTCCAAGACGATCCCATACTTTTTGCAAGCGAGTTGGAGACACAGGTGCTTTTGTTTTCATCGGTTGTGAAAACAATGAGATTCTTAACTCCTCGACCATGAAATACAATTCTTTCAGGCGAGGGTCATCTTTAAACTTGAATAATTTTTCCATCCATTGATCAATTTGGTCAATGGCGGAATTGTCCCTTTGTAGATTATTGGGCAAGCGCTCTAAACGCAAGATCAAGGCTTTTAAATAACGTGGAAATTCGCTCCACACATCGGAAGGTTTACGATATACAAAGTCAGAAAGGCTCATTAAATCAAGCTGATCTTCAATATCATTGATATTTTTTTCAAACACAGAATGGTCTAAAACCAGTAATTTCCGGCGGATTTCCTGCCACTGGATATAAATATCCGTGATCTCTTTCAGGGCAACTTGGCCATAAGTCAGGAAAGATTTTTTTACATCTTCAACTAGCTTTTGGAACTCTTGCGCATTGACAGGCAGCTCATTAATGGACATATGTAGTGTGGCATAAACTAACATTTGTTCCAGTTGCGCTTTATCACCAAGTGGTGAATAAGCCAGCGCCAAAGGTTTGGAAATCTGTCTTTTCAACTGACGGGTCAAGTCTCCGAGTTGCATATGCACCAGTCGGATCACCCCTTCACGATGTTTTTTGACCGCTTCAGCCTGATCATTAAAGGTCTGAATCACCACACCCGATTTATCTTTCTGCTCCAGCGCAGCGAAGGCTTTGGTCGGAACCAGCGCCTGATACTGCTTGACCACGACACCGGTGACTTTTTGCGAAGCTTCAAAGACAAAACTTTCCGGGAAGGTTTTAAATTCGCCTTTGAGCTGTTTGACCGGACTATGCGTTTCAGTCCGGCAGCGTGCTTTCAGCTCTGCCAGATCACGCCCCTGCTCAATAACACGGCCTTTTTCATCAGTAACTTTGATAAATGGCAACAGATATTGATCTACCCGGTCAAAACTGAAATCTTTCTCAGTAATTTGGTCACCACGCAACTGGAATGCCAAGAAACTAAAAATATGTTTCTGTAAATCCTGCGCATCCACTTTTGCCATGAGCTTTCGTGCAGTATCCGGAATCGGCACCAGATTACGGCGCTTATCCTTCGGCAAAGCTTTTAGCAATGCTTCAATTAGCTCCAGACGCCAGCCGGGAATTCCCCATGACCAGATACCTTCATCGACCTGGGCCAAGGCTTGCAGGGGAATTTTAACTGTCGCGCCATCTTCATCATGACTCGGGTCAAAACGATAGGTTGCAGCCAGACGCAGGCTACCATTGTGCAAATAGTCCGGAAATTGTTGTGTCGTCGGCCGGTCATTCAGCCATAGCGCATCATCATCGACAAATAAATAACGCGGATTCTGGGGCTCTACTGTGGCACGCCAGTCTTCAAAACTACGCCGGCTGGCCACTTCAGGCGGCACTTTCGAGGCATAAAATTGGTAAATGGTTTCTTCATCAACAACCAGATCACGACGGCGCAGCTTGTCTTCTACTCGCTCGACTTCTTCCAGTTTAAGCAAGTTATGCTTTAAAAATGGTGGAGTAATCCCTAGATGACCGGTAGTTAAAGCATCCCGCAAGAAAATTTCATGCGCGGCCGCCTGATCTACTTTTTCATAATTGATTGGGCGTTTCGGCTCAATAATCAGACCAAATAATGAAATCTGATCATAGGCATTCACCACACCGGCTTTTTTCGACCAGTGCGGTTCAAAATAATGATGCTTGAGCAAGTCACGCGCGGCCAGCAGAATCCATTCCGGCTCAATCTTGGCTAGGGTACGCAAATACACCTGGGAAGTCTCGACCATTTCAAAGGCCATCACCCACGGCGTATTGGTCTTGTGCAAGGTAGAAGCTGGGAAAATCCGTGCTTTTTGCTGACGCACCGCCATAAAAACATTACGCTCATCGGTCTTGTTGGCGATAAATGATAAGAGACCGGTCAACAAGGCACGGTGCAGATTCTCATAACTGGCTTTATTTTCATTAAATGACAGTTTTAAACCCTTAGCCAAATCCACCAGCTGCTCATGAGTTTTCTTCCATTCACGTAAACGCAGCCAGCTCAGGAAGTGATTACGCGCAAAAGTACGGCGCTTATTTTCACTCATGCTTTCGCGATTATTGTGTAGCGTTTCCCAAAGCTTGATATAGAACAGGAAATCAGAATCGGCTTCACGGAATAGTGCATGTTTCTGATCCGCCTGCATCTGCTTGTCCGCAGGGCGTTCACGCGGGTCCTGAACTGCAAGTGCGGCCACAATCACCAGCACTTCATTCAGCACGCCAAAATGTGCACCACCAAGAATCATGCGGGCCAGACGTGGATCGATCGGCATTTTCGCCATTTGCTGACCGATCTTGGTTAAGCCACTGCTTTGAAGTCTCCCTTTCTCAAAGGGTGAGGCGTTATGCGACGCAAGAGAGGGATTTGCTTGATCATCTTCAGTTTTAGGAGAATTTTTCTCAGCCATTGCCCCCAGTTCAATGAGGAGCTTGCGGCCATCATTGACCAAACGATGATCTGGTGGTTCGATGAAATCAAAATCTTCGAGTGAACCCAAGCCCAGACTTTGCATCTGCAAAATTACAGATGCCAGGTTGGTTCGCTTTATTTCTGGTTCGGTAAACTCAGGACGGCTCAGGAAGTCTTCCTCAGAATACAGACGTATACAGACACCCGGCGCAATACGACCACAACGACCTTTACGCTGGTTCGCGGCTGCCTGAGAAACGGCTTCAATTGGTAGACGTTGCACCCGTGAACGATAGTTATAACGCGAAATACGGGCAAAACCGCTATCAATCACATACCGGATATTCGGAACGGTTAAAGCTGTTTCTGCTACGTTGGTGGCAATAATAATGCGTCGCCCGCCACCAGAAGGATTAAAGATTTTCTGCTGTTCGGCCAGCGCCAGACGCGCATATAAAGTTAATACTTCCGTATGGCGTGGCCCATGTTTGATCAGGGTTTCCTGTAACTCGCGAATTTCCTGCTCGGTACTGGCAAAAATCAGGATATCGGCATGTTCGGGATGACCTTTTTCCTGTGCATCCTGAAAGCATTCTTCGACTGCTTTGACCACAGCGCGAGGCAGGTTTTCTTCAAAATCATCAAACTCATCATCATCACTACCGCCAATGCTCATTTCCGAGATCGGGCGATAACGCAGCTCTACCGGGAAGCTGCGGCCTTCCACTTCAAAAATTGGTGCACCATTAAAGTAACTGCTAAAACGGTTTACATCCAGGGTTGCTGAAGTAATGATGACTTTCAGATCGGGACGACGCGGCAACAGTTGCTTCAGATAACCCATAATGAAGTCGATATTCAGTGAACGTTCATGCGCTTCATCAATAATAATCGTGTCATATTTGGTCAGGTATCGGTCATGCGTCAGTTCGGCCAGTAAAATACCGTCTGTCATCAAACGCACAATTGAGTCTTGTGAACCCTGTTCCGTAAAACGTACTTTAAAGGAAATTGATTCACCGAGTTTTTCGCCAACTTCTTCGGCAATACGCTGTGATACGCTGCGGGCTGCCAGTCGACGCGGCTGGGTATGTCCGATCATTCCGGTCAGGCCACGTCCAGCCAGCATAGCAATTTGCGGTAACTGGGTGGTTTTACCAGAACCGGTTTCACCAGCTACAATAATAACCTGATGCTTTTGAATCGCGGTAATCAGCTTGTCAGCATACTGGGTTACCGGCAGATCCTGATTTAGCTTGATGTTCGGAAGACGCTCAAGCCGTTGCCGTACTTTCAGATTGGATTTTTCAAATAATTCCTGATACTGCTTAGCATCTGCGTCTTTCCCTTTTTTCAGTCGATTTAAACGGTGACGGTCACGCGCCATTATCCATTGATCTACATTTAAATGACTCTGCACAGAGAAAACACCCACATCAAAAAACCGGAAAGGTTTATTTTACTTGGTTCATTAGATTTCAGATAGTCGTAGTTCTGTTAAGTGCCGGACAAATTGGCTTTGGCTGCCTGATTTCTCTCAATTCCGCACTATAAACCTGTCAAAATATCTAAATGACACGCATGAGTTTCCCTGATTAGATTTAATCATAAGTCCAAGTTTGGAATTGATATTTAAATTATTTTGTGGAAATTATGCTTTTTTCCGAATTGACCCTTGAATTTTTTGGTTTCAACATCATGTTTGCTAGCACGAGGAAAAAGAGATAATTTTGTCATCAGGCCATCATCTTGATGCTGCTCAATGAACAAAGCGATTTTGCCAAAGTGGCGCGTTTTTACTTAATTCGGTTTTTCCGATGTTTGTAATGTAAAAATACCATTTTAGCATCAACCAAAATTTCGATACTCTTATTCAAAATCAAAGACTACCTCAATCATGGAGACAATGATGAGCTTAATTAATACTGAAGTTAAACCATTTAAAGCAACTGCATTCCAAAACGGCAAATTCATTGAAGTTACTGAAGCTGACCTGAAAGGCAAATGGTCTGTTGTATTCTTCTACCCAGCTGACTTCACTTTCGTTTGCCCGACTGAACTTGGTGACCTTGCTGACAACTACGCTGAATTCCAAAAACTAGGCGTTGAAATCTACTCAGTTTCTACTGACACGCATTTCACTCACAAAGCTTGGCACGATTCTTCAGAAGAAATCAAAAAAATCCAGTATGTAATGGTTGGTGATGCAAACTGGACTCTTGCTAAAAACTTTGACGTATTAATCGAAGCTGACGGCCTTGCTGATCGTGGTACTTTCGTGATCGATCCAGAAGGTAAAATCCAAATCGTTGAAATCAACGCTGGTGGTATCGGCCGTGACGCTCAAGAACTTCTTCGTAAAGTTAAAGCAGCTCAGTATGTACACGCTCACCCAGGCGAAGTTTGCCCAGCTAAATGGAAAGAAGGCGATGCAACTCTTGCTCCTTCAATCGACCTAGTGGGTAAAATCTAATTTTAATTAGATTGAACTGATTCAAAAAAACCACGCTTTTTAGCGTGGTTTTTTATGGTTTGAACTTTTATGTCAGTGCAATACGGGAGTTTATTTTTTTAAATTATTTTATTAGGACTTTAAATATTGCAGTCCTATTTCTTTCTTGATCCATCATATAAAAATTCAGGCATATCTTTTGCTTCGCTTTCTCATAATCCTTACCGATTCTTACAATTGAGCTATACATCTGCAGAGCCATATGGCATAAGTTCAAATGATAAGATAAGAAATATTCAGTGGAGGAACGCATATGCAAAAACTGCTTACCGTGATTTCTTGGAAATACAATCCCTCAAGCCGCCACCTGAAAATTGTATACAGTAATGGTCATGCCGAGCTGTATCATCCCGTACCTGAATTTATTTATGACAACCTGTTAAGACGCCAAGACAAAGCCGCATTCGTAGAAAAGTATCTCGAATATAATTTACATTTTAATAAAATTTGCATGGATTGAAGTGAATCCATTTAACGAAATCCCACCATCAGCAAACCTGCGCCTATGGGTACACTACTCATGATAAAACGTGGGTCTTGCTGAATTAAGGCAATAAACTCTTCGACTTCTGCTGCATGTGAAATGACATTATCAACTACCAGTAACCCGCCCTTTGCTTTAAGTAATCGACTCAAATGTGGCCAGTAACTGACATAATCATCGCGTTCAGCATCTAACAGGATAAAATCAAATATTTCCTGTTCTGCCTCCAGATAAACTTGAGCATCAATCACTTTAAAATTGATTAAGTCTGCAAGATCTATTTCTGTCGCATATTGCTTTGCCTGAGTAACCCGTTCTGCATCAACTTCAAGTGTTGTAATCATGGCTTGAGTCTGCCGAGCCGCTTCTGCCAGCCATAAGGTGGAATAACCAGTAGAGGTGCCAATTTCCAGAATATTTTTGGATTGTTGTGCACGAATCAGCATAGACAAAAATTGACCGGATTCTGGCTCTATATTCCGGTATCGGTGCAGGCGATCTGCCTGCTTAAGATCATGCCTATGAAATTTTTCATATAATTCTTGCATGAATATTTCAAATTCATCTGAGTTTTGCATCACTCTTCCCTGAGTCTGTTGGGCTTAAAGTGCCTGAATCAATTTAAAACGCTCCACTTCACGATCATCGTTGGTGGTAATGGTTTCAGTGAACATCGTTAAAGGACGTACCCAAATTGAATAATCCCCATAAAGACATTGATAAACTACCAGCTTTTCTTCAGTTTCACTGTGCGTGGCGACATGGAACACCTGATAAAGCTGTCCCTTATAATGTTGATAAATACCGCGTCGTAATTCCATCATTCAAGTCTCAAATATCTTGTTTTAATCTTAGCTGAAAATCCTTATTCTTGCTCTAAACTACTTGAAAATTAATCTTTCACCGCCATATAGAATTTTAAAATTAATGATGAATTTTTCAATAAATCTGTAAATCCGATCAATAAAATAAAAACAAACTGTTTTACCTATTTATGCAATTCATTTAATATCCTGTTATCAAATAAACATTTACTCCTTTGGAGACGTTAGCAATGTTAGACCAAAATACTTCAGCTCAACTTAAAACCTTATTAGAACGCCTGGAAGGCCCGATTGAACTGATCGCGACTTTAGATGGCTCTGACAAATCAGCCAAAATCCAGGAACTGGTTGCCGAAGTGGCTGCACTGTCTGACCTGGTCACTGCACGCTTTGACGGGACCAATGCACGTGCGCCAAGTTTCGGGATTGCCAAACAAGGTGAGGAACCGCGTGTGTTCTTTGCAGGCTTGCCAATGGGCCATGAGTTCACCTCACTGATCCTGGCATTGTTGCAAACCTCAGGTTATGCACCGAAAGTTTCAGATGAAGTTCTGGCGAATATCAAGAGCCTAGGTGTTCAATCTAATTTCGATGTATTTGTATCCTTAAGCTGCCATAACTGTCCGGATGTGGTTCAGGCACTCAACCTGATCGCCATCTATAACCCGGGCACTACAGCGACCATGATTGATGGTGCTTTCTTCCAGGAAGAAGTGGAAGAACGCAAGATCATGGCGGTGCCGATGGTATTCCAGGACAACCAGCATATTGGTCAGGGTCGTATGACACTGGAAGAAATTATCGCCAAGCTGGATAGCAATGCCGCTGCCAAAGATGCTGAAAAGCTGAATGCCAAAGACACCTTTGATGTCCTGGTGATTGGTGGTGGACCTGCAGGCAATACTTCAGCCATCTATGCAGCGCGTAAAGGCATTAAGACCGGGATCGTGGCGGAGCGCATGGGCGGTCAGGTCATGGATACCATGGACATCGAAAACTTCACGTCTGTACAAAAAACTCAAGGTCCGAAGTTTGCAGCCGAGATGGAAGCCCACGTACGTGAATATGGTGTCGACATCATGAACCTGCAACGTGTCTCCAACATCAAAGGTGCGGATGAAACATCTAACGGTTTAGTTGAAGTCACTCTGGAAAATGGGGCCAAACTGGAATCGAAAACCGTGATTCTGTCGACCGGCGCACGCTGGAGAGAGATGAATGTTCCAGGTGAGCAGGAATATAAAACCCGTGGTGTAGCCTACTGTCCGCACTGTGATGGTCCACTGTTCAAAGGCAAGCGTGTTGCGGTCATCGGTGGCGGTAACTCGGGTGTAGAAGCCGCGATTGATCTGGCAGGGATTGTTGAGCATGTAACGCTGGTGGAGTTTGATACCAAGCTGCGTGCGGATCAGGTGTTGCAAGACAAGCTCAACAGCTTGCCAAACACTACGGTGATCAAGAATGCCTTGTCGACTGAAGTGGTTGGTGATGGTTCACAAGTGACTGCACTGAAATACAAAGACCGTGCTACGGATGAAGAGCATGTGGTTGAGCTGGCGGGGATCTTCGTGCAAATCGGTTTGTTGCCAAATACGGACTTCCTGAAAGAAACCCAAGTTGAATTAACTAACCGTGGCGAGATTGTGATTAACGACCGCAACGAAACCAATGTGAAAGGTGTATTTGCAGCAGGTGACTGTACCACAGTGCCGTACAAGCAGATCATCATTGCCACCGGTGAAGGTGCCAAGGCATCACTGTCTGCTTTTGATTACATCATCCGTTCTGGGCAGTAAGTTTTAGACTAGCTCAAATAAAGCCCGCTTGATGCGGGCTTTATTATGTATATTTTCAAGAGAATTAACTCTTAATTCATTGGTTATTATTTGATTAATGAAAATATTTCTTACATTTTAAGAAAATCCTACTGCTTGTGTAATGAATTTTTATACTCTATTGTCTCTATGTAATTATCAGCAATTGCTTATTGCAAGCTGATGCTGCTCTACCTATGATAAAAAACCAATTGAATCATCTTTCATGATCGAAGAATAAAAAGGATAACATCCTGGGAGAAGAACAATGCAGTATCAATATCATTGTGCTTGCTGCGAAAAAGTAGTCGACTCTACAGAAAAATCATGCTCAAACTGTGGCTCACATCATATTCGCAGCCCTTTTGGTTTCTGGATTTTTTGTCTTGTGGCCTGCCTCGTTACAGCAATCGTATTTAAAGTCGTGCATTTGTATGTGCAATCACAACAAGAAGTTCCTATACAACACTCTCTACTCGACGTTTTAAAAGAAGAAGATAAAAGACTTCGCTAATTTCATGCATCTCACAGCAAAGACCTGTTAGTTCAAACAAGTCTTTTTATTACTCTTAAATAATTCAAATAGAGATGCGAAAAATAGCCTCATCAAATCCAGCTTTGATTTACAATAGCTGTGGATTTGAATGAGAGATGTGCCATGGTTCAGTTAATTAAAAAAGGTGGATTGCGTGAGCGCGCTAACCGTAGTCGCAGTTATCAAGGCTCTGAAAATACTGAAACCACCTTAAAGCCTAATCGTTATCAAACGGCGGTTAAAACACCAGACAATTTAGCCTCTCCTTCCCCGACCTCACCAATATCTCCAGCATTAAATGAAGATACCCTCCTTAATTCATCAGAATAAGTGCTTCATACCATAACCACAATGCAAATAGCAGAAATAGTCCGCCTGACATCATATCAATATAACTCCCCGAACGCTGGTACAAGATTTTAATTTTTGGTTGGGAAATCAACAGCATCAATAAAGTGAAGGTGATAAAAGTCTGCAAGGAAATAATTACCGCTAACTGTGCTTTCAAATAATCGGAAGCAGACGAACTTAAAGCCAGTGAAAATACGCTACTAAAATAGATCAGCGTTTTAGGATTAGAAAGATTGGTCCATAAGCCCAACATAAAATAATTTTTAGCTTGCACCTGTCCATTTGTATCTTCGTCGGTCTGATGTCTATTTTTAAAGCTATGTACACCACCCTTTAACATGGCCCATCCCATTTTGGCCAGGAATATACCACCCAAAAGCATTAAGGCTTGCTGAATCCATGGAAACTGGTCAATTAACACGGTAAAACCCGCAAGTGTCAGCACTACCCAAACCACAATACCAGCAGAGATCCCTGCGATAACTTTCAGAGCATTTTGGCGTGTGGTGGATGCGGCACTTTTGGCAATGAGCAAAACATCGGGACCGGGACTGAGTTGAGCAACAAAATGCAGGAGACAGATCGTAAAAAGCAGAGACATTAAAATAAGGTAAATTTATAAAAATATATTATAACGTTTGTTAAAAGACATTAGAAAGTTCCAATAAAAAAACCGAATCATCAGATTCGGCTTAAATAGAGTTTTTTTAAATAAAACATTTATTTTGGATTGATATCTTTCATTTCAATTTTTTTCGCCTCAGGTCTCACTTCACGTGCTTCACCATCAATAATGGTGGAATCACCGCGACCTGATTGCTGATTTTGCATATCCTGCATTTGACGCATCATCTCGGCAAATGGGTTCTGGCCTTGTGCACCACCCATATCGCCCATCATGCCACCCATCATTTTTTCCATCATGAGTTGCTGACGTTTCATCATCGCTTTCATTATAGCAGCCTTAAAAACCTGCTGAACCGCTGGAATGAGCATCAATACTGCCAATACGTCGGTAATCAATCCAGGAATAAGCAGAAAGAAACCTGCCAGAATTTTAGGTAAATTTCCTGTTAATGCAGGATCTGCACTCATCTGTCCCATCTGCATTTGCTGCATTTGTGGCATTACACCGGCCGAGTATTTACGGATCAGATTCATACCAATAAAAAATGCGGCCACAAACCAGAAAAATACGTACCACATGCTCCCGACGAGGTCACCCACGCCAATCCAGACAAATACTTCTAGGATTAAGCCTGCAAGGATAATAAGAAATAATTTCATGAAAATTAATCTAATCTCAGTAAAATAAATAATAGGATGCTGGAATCAACTGCTTCATCAGGATCAAGCTTTTTTGATACGCTTATGTAACAATATGGGCATTATTCTATTTTTAAAGTGCGGGCATGTCATTAATTATTGGGATTGACCCCGGTTCTCGTTTAACCGGTTACGGAATTATCGAAAAAGACGGCTCCAAACTGACTTTTGTTGATGCCGGCACCATCAGAACAGAAACGACAGAAATGCCTGAACGTTTAAAACGGATCTTTGCCGGCGTGGAGCGCATTGTAAAATTTTATGGTCCCACTGAAGCTGCAGTCGAACAAGTCTTTATGGCACAAAATCCGGATTCTGCCTTAAAACTTGGGCAAGCCCGTGGTGCTGCTGTTGCTGCACTGGTCAATCTGGATTTGAAAGTCGCTGAATATACCGCGCGCCAGATCAAACAGTCAGTGGTGGGTTATGGCGCTGCCGATAAAGAACAGGTGCAGATGATGGTGATGAATATTCTAAAACTCAGCATCAAACCCCAACAGGATGCTGCCGACGCCCTAGCTGCTGCCATTTGTCATGCTCATGCTTCAGGCAGTATGAGTAAAATGGCGGTATTGAATGCGCTGGGCGGTATGGCACGTGGCCGTAGTCGTGTCAGCAGCCGTCGTCGCTAAGGTTTAACGCAATATTTTAAAGTCTTGAACATTTAGATCGTATTTCAGATATTCCTGAATAATCGCTTGTACAGTTGCACGAGCAGGCCCTTGCCAACTTCGTGCAATCATTTCCTGAAGCTGAGAATCTGTTCCAACCATCACAGCCTCCACTTCACCCGTACTTAAGTTCTGCACATGTCCCTTCAGTCCAAGTCCTTGAGCCTGCTCGGCAAACCAGTAGCGGTATCCGACTCCTTGTACTTGGCCTGAAATATTCAGTTTGATGACTGGCACACTATTCTCCTTAGCGATTCACCACCTGATAAATCGCATGTTTCATATCCTGAGCCTGCAAACCACGTTGGCCATTTTTGGCCAGTTCATCACCTGCAAGAGCATGTAGCGTCACAATTTCATGCAAATGGATGGTTTGTGCAAATTGCGCCTTTAGACTGGCAATCATGCCGGCCAGCACATCCCCCATTCCGCCAGTTCCCATACCGGCATTCCCGGCATTGCAGATGTAAAGCCTTTCTTCCAGAATCAGGCATCCTGAACCTTTTAGCACCCACTGTCCCTGATATTTTTGTTGCAGGGCATGAATAGCTGCAATCCTATCCATTTCGACTTCCACAGTGCTACATGCCAGTAACGTGGCTGCTTCCCCAGGATGCGGAGTCGCATAGGTCTTGGAATTCAAAACTTGCGGCTGTTGGGCTAAAAACCACAGCGCATCTGCATCCAAAATAACCTCTAGATCAGATTGCTGAATCAGCTCAAACCAGATTTCGTATTGCGCTTTTGCCCCACGATCACGACCTAATCCCATACCAAAACACACTGCATCGACCTGCTGAATCAGTGCTTGGCGTTGTTCCTGAGTTAAAAGATTGATATCACGCAGCATGATATTCGGTGCACGTGACAAAATCGCGGTGTGGTGTTTTGCATCACAAACGATGGTGACTTTACCTGCTCCGGCAGCAAATGCTGCTTCTGCTGCCATAATCACAGCACCGCCCATATCGGCATGTCCACCAATCACCAAGACATGACCATAACTACCTTTATGACCAAAGGCTTGGCGTTTGGGTAATTGGATCTGATGTGATGCAAGCTGGGCAATCGGTTGAATTTCTGCGTCTGTTGGAATAGCAGAGATTAGTTCGATCTTGCCCGCATATTCTTTGCCTTGTCCGGTAAACAATCCTGCCTTGAGCCCTAAACCTGTGAAAGCATAGTCAGCTTTGATCGCAACAGGCAAAGGCTGGCCGGTATTGGCATCCAGTCCACTCGGAATATCGATTGATATTTTTAGTCCAGTTTTCTGATTGATCATTTGAATAATATTTTGCCAGTCAGAATCCAGCTGACGGTTCAGACCAATTCCGAATAAGGCATCGATATAGACCTCATATTCGGATTGGAAATCAAAATGCGAATAAGGCTGCAAACCAGCCTGCTGGGCTTCCTGCACAGCCGATGCCAAATCTTTGGAATTACCTAACTCAGCCGCATAAATATCAACATTGAATCCCGCCTGTTTGAGATATTTGGCCACCAGATAACCATCGCCGGCATTATTGCCCTGACCACAGCAGACCGCTATTTTTTTTATTTTTTGCTGGGAAAATAAAGTGATCAGTCGCTGACTAATCCCCCAGGCGACTTGTTGCATTAAACCGTAGGAACTATTTTGCTGTTGAAACCAGCGCTGCTCCCATGCTTGTAGATCGTGGCTATGGTAAACTTGTTGCTGCATTTCTTATTCCCTGTCTTTGGTTTATGACAACTCCCAATTCTCACGCGCAAATTCAAGTTTATCAACAAGATACAGCCGAGATGAAAGCCTGGATTAAAGCGCAGGCTTTAGAATTGGGTTTTTCTGATTGTGTCATTGCCAAACCAGATGCTCAAGCAGAATTAGCACGCTTACAGGAATATCTGGATCGTGGTTATCATGGTGACATGAAGTTTCTGGAAGAAAATCTGGAAAAACGTGCCAATCCTGCTTTACTGGTTCCCGGCACACGCAGCATTATCTGTGTGCGTATGGATTATCTGGTCGAGGCACCACAACCACGTTATATCCCTTATGCACCCAACTCTGCCATTATCGCGCGTTATGCCCGTGGCCGGGATTATCATAAGACTATGCGTGGTCGTCTGAAAACCCTGGCGACAAAAATCCGGGGAAAAATCGGAGATTTTGAATCACGTCCTTTTGCGGATTCTGCACCCATTTTTGAAAAATCGCTGGCTGAAAGTGCCGGCATGGGCTGGACAGGTAAACACACCCTGCTGATTCATAAAACATCAGGCTCATTCTTTGTACTGGGTGAACTGTTTACTTCACTGGAACTGCCCTTTGATGAACCCGCGACCAAACATTGTGGCTCCTGTACTGCCTGTATCGACATCTGTCCGACTCAAGCCATTGTCGAGCCTTATATGTTAGATGCTCGCCGCTGTATCGCCTATCTGACCATCGAATATAAAGGCATTATTCCAGAAGATTTGCGACGCGGAATTGGTAACCGGGTTTTTGGTTGTGACGATTGCCAGCTGATATGTCCATGGAACAGTTTCGCCCAAGTGACCTCGATAGAGGATTTTCATCCGCGGCATGGACTGGATCAAGTGAGTTTACTGGATTTATGGCAATGGGATGAAGCCACCTTTTTAAGTGCGACTGAAGGCAGTCCGATGCGTCGTACGGGTTATCAAAGCTTTATGCGCAATATCGCCATTGGTTTGGGCAATGCACCCTTTGATGGGCAGATTATTCCGGCCCTTCAGCAACAGCGTAATCAACATGATGAAATTGTGCAGGTACATATCGATTGGGCTATTCAAGAACAACTGGCAAAATCCAGTTGATTTTCCATCTTTACCTAGCGTCACAGTTTCACTTAAAAGCCTTACACACCCATGTTTCAGACTATGGCATAAATAAAAATAGTCAGAAATGAAGTGGAGGAAAGATGATGTCATCAAAAAATCCAAATCAAGAACTGCTGGAGCAGCTTCAGCATGACCAGCAGAAGCAACAACAGCAGCAGCCGCAACATGGCCCGATTAATTCCCCAAAAAACAATCAGCATGAACAGGATCAGCGCGTGTTTAACAAACAGCACCGTAGTGATCTGCATGGCCAGGATATTCATGGAAATCAGAGTAATAAATAATCTGGTAACTGAAAAACAAAGCTCACCTCGTGTGGGCTTTGTCATTTATATAAGGTCATATTTTGCTAGTGAAGCAAGGTCGAATTTTTATTAAGATGAACCGAATGATAAATAAGCATAGATAGGGAAAGAGATGAACAGTAGTGATGCGGTACGTAATGATTGGTCACGTGAAGAAATACAAGCACTTTATCAGCAGCCTTTAATGGACCTAGTGTTCCAGGCGCAACAGGTTCATCGTGAACATTTCACCGCCAATACCGTTCAGGTCAGTACCCTGCTCTCAATTAAAACCGGTAAATGTCCTGAAGACTGTAAATACTGCTCACAATCAGCGCATTATGATTCCAAACTGGAAGCTGAAAAACGCATTGCAGTCGATAAAGTGATTCAGGAAGCCAAACAGGCGCTGGCATCAGGCAGTTCACGTTTTTGTATGGGGGCTGCATGGCGCAACCCACATGAACGCGATATGCCTTATGTGCTGGAAATGGTACGTGAAGTTAAAGCACTCGGTCTGGAAACCTGCATGACACTGGGGATGCTAAATGGATCTCAGGCTGAACGCTTGAAAGATGCGGGACTGGATTATTACAACCATAATCTGGACACTTCTCGTGAATACTATTCACATATCATCAGCACGCGTAGCTTTGATGATCGTCTGGATACTCTGGATCATGTACGTCAGGCTGGTATGAAAGTCTGTAGTGGCGGTATTGTGGGTCTGGGTGAAAGTCGTGATGACCGAATTGGTTTGTTATATGAACTTGCAACTCTGGCAATTCATCCTGAATCTGTGCCAATTAATATGTTGGTGCCGATTGAAGGTACACCGATGGCAGATGTAGAAAAACTGGATGTGATTGAATGGATTCGTACCATTGCCGTAGCACGCTTGTTGATGCCTAAAAGCTATATTCGCCTTTCTGCAGGGCGTGAATCCTTAAGCGATTCAGATCAGGCTTTGGCATTTATGGCTGGTGCCAATTCTATTTTCTCTGGTGAAAAACTGCTGACGACCCCTAATACATCCCAAGGCCGGGATCAGCAACTTTTTGCAAAATTAGGTTTAGTTGCAGAACAGCCAAAACCGAGTGTTCGCAGTCTGGCTACAGATGCAATGGCAAGTTAATCACTGTTTAAGTTGATGAACTCGCAGAAAAGTTATGTGCAGTAATTAAAATGCCATAACGGGCATTGAGATAATCTCCGACTCGGATTTGATCTACTCCATTGGCATGATGCACCATCAGCGCTTGCGTGACTGCATCATAGCTAAAGGAGTCATAACTATCTTGATGCAGGCTGAGCCAGTGCAGCGTATCTGCCAGGTTGCTGTCGACGATATAGGTATCTGCATGAAAATCTTTGCTCATATTCCTGTTTATCGTGTTGAAATTTCCCTTTAATTTTAACGGAAATTAGCCCATGACAAGCATAAAAAAAGTGAGCCATTGCTCATTTTTCTTGTAAAAACTTTAGTCCTTATTCGTACCGCACTTACGACACTCCCTGTGTTCCCCGATTTCTTGCATTTGCTCATATTCATAAATATGCAAACAAAACAATTTTCTTAAAAGCTGAAGCATCATTGAAACTCCTGTTTAATCATTTTTTTAATACGCTTCTTAAGATATTCCGTCCTGAAACATCATGATTTTTGACTAAAAAATCATCTCATATTAATTAGCATAATTTTTTCAGTTGTAAAATGCATTTCATCTACTTTTCACTTTTTTTGCAGATATTCTTTGAACTACATCACAATTATTTCATAAATATGAACTTTTTTTTTGATTAAAGAGGATGTTTATGGAATTTAGATAACAAAAGTAATATCTGAGGGAGATGCTTTTTTATTAAGCTGGTAACGAAGAATCTTTATTGAAAGGCAAACTAGAAAAGTTCATTATCAGTGGAGGCAACCCATTTTAAGTCCTTCGAGATAAGAACGACGATCAATTAAGTGAATTGCTTACTTCAGATTTCATAATATCCAAAAACAAAAAACCACTTACGATTAATGCACGTAAGTGGTTGTTTTATATGGTGGGCCCAGACAGACTTGAACTGTCGACCAACGGATTATGAGTCCGCTGCTCTAACCAACTGAGCTATAGGCCCTATATGCTGAAAACTTTATTTATCAATAAGTTCAGGCGTCATGAATACTAGCTAAGATTTTTTGGAAAGACAAGTGCTTTTATAACTGCTTGAACATTTAGGCAGCAATCATGGGCGACTTGTCTTAGTCAAAATTCAGTTACTTAAGACTTCAGTATAGGAGGCATATAGAAAAATGAGATACATGCTGCATCATTTAAGATAAATGAGCCTTTATCTTGAATTTAATCCGGTCTACTAAGCGTAAAACTGATAGATTTAAGGTCTTAGTATATCTATAAGGTATCAAAATTCTTTATTGCTCAGGCAGCAATGTTAAAGGAATAGCCTAGAACTAAAGAAGATAGAATGACTAGAATTCAGACTTCATTTCTTCGTCTTTATGTAAATCCTGCTTAATTTCGATCAAAGACCATACAATTATAAGCGCAAAAATCAATAGGGAGACTACGAAGGCTGTCATGTACGTCATACTTTTCAATCTCAGAGTAGAAAGAATAAGAAAATAGAAAAGACCTGTATCAGTCTTCTTCTTCGACAAAAGTCTAATAACTAAAGTGTGCTCTGGATAGTCATTTTTTCATCATTTTAAGACTTTTTTTGTATCTACTGATATTTTTAAGATATTAATATTATTTTATTTATATATATTAACTCTTAATTTTGCAGCTTAAAAAGATGAATAAATCATAGATTTTTACATTATTCGCTGATTTTATTGGAAAGCCTATTGACTGTATGGGCGAACAAGATGAAATTATGCAGTTCTCTACATACAGCTTTTACTTCTCCGTACTTATGCTAAACAAATTCCTTGGCGAATCTGCATTTAAACTTGCAGGTTGGCAATATCATGTCGAACCAGATGTGCTTGAAGACAAACAGGTCATTATTGGATTCGAACATACCTCAATGATGGATGCGGTACTGTCAATTGCCCTGTTCCAGATCTATGATCTCAAGGTACATACCTTAATCAAAAAAGAATTATTTAAAGGACCTTTCAAACCGCTATTAAACGCTGTGGGTGGTATTCCGGTTGACCGCAAGGCCAGTAAAGATATCGTGACCCAGATGGTGGAACATTTTCAGAACAATGAAAAGTTCAATCTGGTCATTGCTCCCGAAGCGACACGAGCCAAACAGGGTGAAGCACGCAAACCGATCCGTACCGGTTTCTGGCATATTGCCAAGGCTGCCAATGTACCGATCGTGTTGTTATACGCCAATTCCAGAACCAAGCAAGGTGGCATTCTTGGCAAGATCTATCCGACAGACCTTGTGCATGACCTGGCTTTGATCAAACAACTGTATAAAGATAAGGTTGGTCTGGATATCGTTATTCCAGAATAAGCTTTTTAAAAGAAAAGCACGGACATAATCAGCGATTTCGCTTTTTATGTCCAAGTCATCTGTCTATATCAATGTATAAATAGAATTATAAATCTCCCTATCCTCTTTCTATTTTTCCTCGATATTGCACTTTTTTTGTTTTTATCCTGAAATCTCAAATCCAGGCACTTTTTTTTAAAAAAACGCTTATGGTAGAATTTCGGCATTCTGATAGGCATACAGCCAATCTACAAGGAGCATAGTTCGCATGGCGGGTCATTCCAAGTGGGCCAATATTAAGCATCGCAAAGCAAAACAAGATGCGAGTCGTGGTAAAGTTTTTACCAAATACATTCGTGAATTAACCACTGCTGCAAAGCTTGGTGGTCCAGATACTGCAAGCAACCCTCGTCTACGTGCTGTGGTTGAAAAAGCATTATCAGTGAATATGACACGTGACGTGATCAACCGTGCCATTCAACGTGGTGCTGGTGGCGAAGATAACGACGACCTGAAAGAAGTGACCTACGAAGGTTATGGTGTAGGTGGTGTTGCGGTTATTGTTGAAACCATGACTGACAACTTGAACCGTACTGTGCCTGACGTACGTCATTGCTTCTCTAAAACTGATGGTAACTTAGGCACCAATGGTTCGGTGGCATTCCTGTTCACGAAACGTGGTGAGATCACTTTTGAAGATGTGTCTTTGGAAGATCAAATCATGGAAGTGGCATTAGAAGCAGGTGCTGAAGACATCGAAGTCACTGAAGATGATATCTTGGTCATTACCACACCTGAAGCCTTCGGTGAAGTTCAAGATGCTTTAACTGCTGCAGGTTTAAAATCTGACAATGCTGAAGTAGTGATGAGTCCTTCAACCAAAGCAGAAATCACAGACATCGATCAAGCGAAAAAAATCATGAAAATGATTGATATGCTTGAAGATCTGGATGATGTACAAAACGTTTATACCAACGTTGAATTCTCAGACGCAGTTTTAGCAGAACTTGATGCTTAAATATGTCTGATTCAAAAAACGCACCTTAGGGTGCGTTTTTTTTATGGCTGTCCACCACCCTAGCTTTGATTAAACTTTATTGAGTAATCCGCTACAGTTAAAGACATTATATTCTTTAATCACAAAACTGGAATGCAGTGCCACCACATGCTCAATTTTTCCAATCCGCTTAAGCAGGATTTCACTATAATTTTCCATATCTCTTGCCACCACTTCGACAATAAAATCCGCAGACTGACCGGTGACCAAAAAGGCATTAATCACTTCGGGAATACTTTCCAGTTCTTCCAGGAATTTAGCAAAAGTATCGCTATCATGTTTGCTTAAGGATACCTGTAACAGCACATGCAGGCTGAAACCTAATTTCTGGTAATTGATTTCACGTTTTAAGCCACTGATAATATTATGATCGATTAAGTGTTTGATCCTGCGATGCACCGAACTGACAGATAAATTCACCCGCTCGGACAGTTCATTCAGATTGACATCTTCATGGGTCAATATTTCTAGAATATGTTTATCGAAACGATCCAGTTCCATTTTTATACTCTTATATCAATAATCAATACATGCAGAAAATTTTGCGCCATCTCTGTTATACAATATTTATTTATTTTTCACAAAATTTTCATATTCTGAAATTTTTTTCCAAATGGGATTTCATTTTATAAATACGGTTTTCAGGAGGGTTTAAATGACCGTTAATCGCATTAATTAAAAATATGACCAATGGTATTTTACGTTAAATCTTTATTTTTAAATTATTTAAATTGGGTAAACACGGCAACAGATAGGCTATTCCTGTCAGCCCCTACACGACTTAACCGTCCATCTTTTACAAGTGTATAGAAATAGATTAAAACAAAGGCGCTTTAAAAACAAAAATAGCGCATTTCAAAAATATTACACAAGGAACGGTCATGGCTTCTAAACTTTTAAGCTTGATAAAAACAAAAGTGAGTCCTGTTTTAACCGTCGAAACCCAAACGAAGAGCTTATTGGGCGGCTTATTCGGTGGAACGACATCAGGTACCCTCACCAATCTTATTGGCAATCTCACCGGATCCAATACTCAACCTTCAGTCAGCTCATTATTAAATAATCTCCTTTCTGGAAGCAGCCTGAGTACGACAAATCTCAGCAATTTATTAACTCAATTTTCTGGTTCGAATGCCTCAAGTTTAAATATTCAAAGCCTGATCAGTAGCTTAACCCAATCCAATGGCGGTAGCTTTAATATTACCCAGGTCACCAACTTATTAAAGAGCTTAATGGGGAGCAATAGCAGCAGCCTAGATCTTGAGGCTATTTCTAAACTGGTGGGCGGCTTATTGGGCGGCAGTACGGGCAATATTGATATTGGTAAAATTTCTCAACTGGTCGGTGGCCTGATCGGCGGTTCAAGTAATATTGATATCGGTGCCATCGCAGGTCTGGTCGGCAACCTAATTGGCGGTAATGGTGATATCGATATTGCGCAAATTGCTCAACTGGTTGGTGGCTTAATCGGTGGTTCAAGCAATATTGATATCGGTGCGATCGCAGGTCTGGTCGGCAACCTGATCGGCGGTAATGGCGATATCGATATCGCACAAATCGCTCAGCTCGTTGGTGGTCTGATTGGTGGGTCTGGCGGTTTAGGTGACGTAGACATTGGTGCCATCGCAGGTCTGGTCAGCAACCTGATTGGTGGTAATGGCGAGATTGATATCGCACAAATTGCTGAATTGGTCGGTGGTCTGATCGGTGGTTCTGGCGGTTTAGGTGATATAGATATTGGAGCAATTGCAGGTCTGGTGGGTGGCTTAATCGGTGGCAATGGCGAGATTGATATTGCGCAAATCGCTCAACTGGTTAGTGGCCTGATCGGCGGTTCTGGCGGATTGGGCGGTGTAGATATCGGTGCCATCGCAGGTCTGGTCAGCAACCTCATCGGCGGCAATGGCGAGATGGATATCGCACAAATTGCTGAATTGGTCGGTAGTCTGATCGGTGGTTCTGACGGTTTAGGTGATATAGATATTGGAGCAATTGCAGGCTTGGTGGGTGGCTTAATCGGTGGCAATGCAGGCGGTGATTTTGATCTTGGTGCTATTACCGATTTAATTAGCGGCTTTGTAGGCGGAAATGCAACAGGTGGTTTTGATGTCGGTGGCTTCACTGACTTACTGAGCGGTCTGATTGCGAATGGTTCAAATGGCATAGATTTAGGTGGATTATTAGGCAATCTCAATCTCGGTAGCGATCTGGATCTGGGTGGTATGATCGAAGGTATTTCCTCTGCTTCAAACGGCTTTGACTTAGGCAGTATTGCCGAAGGTGTTGGTCAGTTGGTTGGTAGTGGCTCTTCGATTGAATTGCCTGACCTCGGTGATCTTGTCCAAGGTGTGGGTACGACTGATTCCAATATTGATCTGTCTGCTATCCTGCCGGGCATTAAAGATACAATTCAGAATATCGGCAGTGGCGGTTCTTCATCCGGATTTGATTTTGGTTCACTCCTCAATAATTTTACTAAAAATATTGATATCGACCAGACTAATCCTTAGGGTTAATCATAATCTCATTAAAAAACGCGCTTCATGCGCGTTTTTTTAATTCTTGAATTAGCATTTAAACTTATACACCACGCCAGTCTACCCGTGCATTGCGTTCGGTTCGGTAAATACGGCAAATATATTCACCCAGTGGTAGCTCATTCAAATACTGCTGATAGTCGCGATATTCTTCGGACAAGGTTTCAAAATTTTCTTTTTCCCACGGCGTACCTGGAATCGCCAGAAGCGGTGCCAACATGGAACAGACTGCAATATCCGCCAGACCTAAACGATTTCCGACAAAATAATGCCCACCTTGGCTGACCAGCATCTGATTGAGCTGCTGTACAGCAACATCAATATGTTGTTTAGATTCCGCCACGGTTTCCTCATTCAATGCATAACCCTTGGCGACCATCGCTTTCAATAAAGGTTTAGAAAATTTTTCAAACTGGCGCAGATAGCCCTGCTCACCAATTAAAATATCCAGAGATTCATGATCAGAAGTCAGTGCTTGGGAGAGCATCCAGCGACGGACATGACGACCCAATTCCAAAGTAATTTCATTAATTTCTAAAGCTTTATTTCGAAAATATCCTTCCGCGTGCAGTAAACGATGTTCTGGATAAGTATCATCCAGATACAGAGCAATCTGGGTGGAATCTGCGATCCATCGATCCTGATCACGCAAAATAGGCAGACGATTCTGTCCTGTTTTCAGACGGGCAAAAGCGCGGTGTACCCCGGGTATCAGATTATGAGCAACATAATACAACTCTTTATGGTCCAGCATCCAACGTGCTTTTTCGCAAAAGTGAGATAAAGGAAACTGGTATAAAGTTCGCATGTATGCTCCATGTTTATCGTTATTGGATCAGGGCGTGTAGGCCGCTGTTTTATTCAGATACTTTAGTCACTCACTTTTAGAAAAACAATGTGATTTTTATTCAAAAGTAAAATACTGGCTGATTATTCCTTTATGGCTGGTGGACTCACGATACATCCTGGAAAGCTCAATGAGTCATTTTAGGTCGCCAGAAGCATTTGATTGCAATAAACCACAAGCGCATGACCTGACTTTAGCCGTGCTTTCATGTAAAATCGGGGGCAATTTTTATATAACGCTTTTGTGAGTTATTTCATGGGTTTTAATTGCGGTATTGTCGGCTTGCCGAACGTTGGTAAATCTACACTTTTCAATGCCTTAACCAAAGCTGCTATTGCTGCAGAAAACTTCCCTTTCTGTACGATCGAACCAAACACCGGGATTGTACCTGTTCCTGATCCACGTTTAGACAAATTGACTGCAATTGTTAAACCGCAACGTGTTATTCCGACTTCTATGGAATTTGTAGACATCGCAGGCCTGGTAGCGGGTGCTTCTAAGGGTGAGGGCTTGGGTAACCAGTTCTTGGCCAACATTCGTGAAACTGATGCAATTGCTCACGTGGTGCGTTGTTTTGAAGATGAAAACGTCATTCATGTGAATGGTCGTATTGATCCATTAGATGACATCGCTACGATTAATACCGAACTTGCGCTTGCAGACTTGGATGCTGTAGCCAAAGCGATTACGCGTTTGACTAAATCTGCTAAAGGTGGTGACAAAGAAGCGCTAGCTACTAAAGCAGTTCTGGAAAAAATCCAGCCTTTACTTGATGAAGGTAAACCGGCTCGTGCAGCGGACCTAGATGATGACGAACGCAAGCTGGTTCGTGGCTTTGGTTTAATGACGCTTAAACCAACGATGTACATTGCTAACGTTGCTGAAGACGGTTTTGAAAACAACCCGCATTTAGATGCAGTGCGAAAATTGGCCGCTGAAGAAAATGCGATTGTGGTTCCACTTTGCAACCAGATTGAAGCTGAAATTTCATTGCTTGAAGATGAAGACCGTGCTGAATTCCTTGAAGCAATGGGCATGGAAGAACCGGGTTTAAACGTTGTAATTCGTGCAGGTTATTCATTACTGGGCCTACAAACTTACTTCACCGCGGGCGTGCAAGAAGTTCGTGCCTGGACCGTAAAAGTTGGCGCAACTGCACCACAGGCAGCAGGCGTGATTCATACCGACTTTGAAAAAGGCTTTATCCGTGCAGAATGTATCGCTTATGATGATTTCGTGCAGTACAACGGCGAAGCCGGTGCGAAAGAAGCAGGTAAATGGCGTCTAGAAGGTAAAACTTACATCGTTCAGGATGGCGATGTTTTACACTTCCGTTTTAACGTTTAAGTCGTTGCTGTTTGAAAAAGCTCCCTTCTTGGGGGCTTTTTTTATTACTTTTAAAAAGAGCATTCATACGTATAACAACCTTTCTGAAAGCGCATAAGATCAACACATATTAACAATAATGATAACTATTCTCATATATAAATATTAAATTAGAGCGTATCTTAAATCTAATGAAAAATAACCTAATTCCATTCTTACAAAGGAATCCTGCCAATGAGCTACACCTTGCCTGCACTGCCTTATGCTTATGATGCGCTAGAGCCTCATATCGATAGCAAGACTATGGAAATTCATCATAACAAGCATCATCAAACCTATATCAATAATATCAATGCAGGAATCGCGGGTACAGAGTGGGAAGATTTATCAGTCGAAGCATTAATTAGCAAATTCAATGAAGTGCCCGAGCAACTCAAACAGAACGTGATCAACAATGCCGGTGGACATGCCAATCATTCCCTGTTCTGGACAGTGATGAGTCCAGACGGCGGTGGTCATCCCGAAGCTGAAATTGCCAAAGCGATCGAACATGAATTAGGAGGATTCGAGGCATTTAAAGAAGCGTTTACCCAAGCAGCGCTTAGCCGTTTTGGTAGTGGTTGGGCCTGGTTAAGTATGGCGCCAGATCAAACGCTTATTGTAGAAAGTAGCGCCAATCAGGATTCTCCGCTGATGCATCGCAATATTCCCCTTTTAGGTCTGGATGTCTGGGAACATGCTTATTATTTACAATATCAAAACCGTCGTCCGGAATACATCTCGGCTTTTTTCAATGTTGTGAACTGGAAAGAAGTAAATCGTCGTTATTTGGAAGCATTAAACACGCTTTAAATCTTTGAGGAGATCGACCATGTCTACACGTACAATGATTCAACGCATGATTGGCAGCACACTCCTGATCTGCGGTGTCATGGTACTTTTATTAGAACATATGTGGATGCCCTATTTTTAAAGCTTATTTTGCTAAAAAAGCCAGTCATTCAGACTGGCTTTTTATAAGTACATTTAAATGGGCAAAGGTTTATTGCATATTGGCAATTGCAGTACCTTTTTGCTTAGGATCGGTATTTCCGAGTGCAGGATGGGCAATGGCATTCTGACATTGCAGTTTATCCCGCTCATAATCCGCCTGTTTTTGTTGCAGGCTGTTGCCATTTTCCATGGTCGTCCGCGCCCAGATTTCCAGACTGGTCAAAGCTTTACGACACAGAGCATATTTGCCTTCGGTCACCGAATCGGTCATTTTGACATTAATACGCCAGTCTGTACTCAATTTACGTGCTGGTTGACGTACCTGTGTTTCCAGCTGATCCACTTCTTTATTATAGACCAGTGGATCCACTTCATTGATCAGTTGCCATGCGGCATTGGCATAAGTCGTCGCATCATTAGTCAATTTAGGTGCCGGTTTAATTTCTGGCTTATCAGTCGATTGACTGTCATTCCCACACGCTTGTAACAATATTGCCGTGCTTATTAAAGCAGCAATCAGCATCGCACGTGTCTTGAACATCCACATATCAGGCTCGCCAATTTAAACATTTCGGCACTATGCTATTAAATTCACGTAGAATACACAATCTTCATTTGACCCATCGTTCAACTCTCCTTCAAGGTGTGTCGTGTCTGAACCGAATCAACTCGCTACGCAACCTGCTGGCTTCTGGCAAGGTGCAAAAGATAGCCAAGCGATTATCTTCACTTATTTACCAGTGTCGTTTGCTTTTGGTGTGTCAGCTACTCAGTTTGGCTTTACCGCCTGGGAAGCACTGTTCCTGTCCTGCTCGATGTATGCAGGTGCCAGCCAGTTCCTGGTGGTCGCTCTCTTAGGTAGTGGAACATCTATCTGGATGACAGCATTGACCGTGATTGCCTTGGACATTCGTCATCTGCTCTATGGCCCTGCGTTACAAAATCTGATTCAAGACCGGCTGAATTTAAAGAAAACGGCAATCTGGTCTTGGGGTCTGACCGATGAAGTCTTCGCCTCCGGCATGATCAAGCTCTCGCAACGGCGTCAAGAATGGTCAGAATCCTGGATGCTGGGTTTAAGTCTGTTTAGCTGGATGTCCTGGGCACTCGGATCTTTCCTCGGTGGCTTATTTGCCGATCAGGTCAGTAACTTGCCACAGTTCTTGCAGGCAGCACTGGATTTCTTGTTACCTGCGCTGTTCCTGAGTTTCTTGTTGGCAGCTTTTGAGAAAAAACATACTTTTGTTGTAGCTGTCACGATTCTGGTTTCTGCTGTGGCCTGTTATTTTATCGACCTGTCTGCCGCGATCTTTATCGGTATAAGTTCTGGTATTTTCGCAGGCCTGTTCAAGCACTATATTCTGAAACAGCCAGATCCTGAACACGCAGGAGATCAAGCATGAATCTAGAGATTATTCTGGTTGGGATTTTAGTCGGGATTGCCAATTTCGCCTCGCGCTTTGGTCCTTTTTTTGTCATTCAGAAATTTCAGCAAGGTTCGCAAAAACGCGGAGCGTTGTGGCTAAAAATTGCCTTGGGTTCAATTGGCATTGCTGCGATCAGCTCCATGCTGGTGGTTGCTACCCTGCCACCTTTATTAGAAACACCGAATAAAAGTTTTGCGATGCTGGTTGGCTTTATTGTGCTTACGGTTTTGTATTTTAAGTTTAAACGTATCGTGATGGCGACTCTGACCGCAGCGCTCACCTATGGCCTGGTTTACACCTATGTTCCAGTACCCTTTTAAGCTTTAACTCGTTGATCAATCGAAACAAAGACTTATGCTAAACTCATAGTATAGGTCTTTTTTATATAACAATAAAAACAAGGAAGGATGCGCATGTTTGAGGTCAAACAGGTGATTGAAGGCAAAATCTTTATTCATCATCGGCGCGATGAAATGTTAACCGTATTCCATCAACATGAAGTGCCGGCACAATATTTTGAATGTTTTATCAATGCTCAAAATTTTACCGGACATTTTGTCGAAATACATGCTCAACCAGCAGATCAAGTTCGGGTGGTTTATATTAAAAAGAATAGCACCCATCAAATTATTGCTATGCTTAATCAGAGCCAATACGTGCTGCATCTTCATCCTTTGACATTGATTTTGGGTAAATGGAGCTTCAGACATCGTGTCCTGCCGAATACTCTAAAAATTTTTGCTGGTTTATTTGCGCTCCTTTTTATTCTTTTTTCAGCTACCGCCTTTTCAGCAGATCAGTTCCAGCTCACCACCATCTTGCGAGACTGCATTCAATTCACAGTTTTTGGGCTACTGTTATTTTTGCTGTGCTTTGTACTGCCTTTTGTATTGCCCTATGCGTATTTCCTGCATGTTCGTACATTACGTCTGTTAAAGATGCTAAATATCAATACTGAACAAGTTGCACAAATAGAAAAGCTCAAGTCTCAAAGCGGGATTTATCTTCTGCAAACGCAGTCTGACAGCGATGTGAAAATGACAGCGCCTCCTTATTAAAATCTAGAAAAACTTTATAAATAAAACTGTTGGTCAATATCACAATTTTGTATGAATCTTGGCTTAACTGTCGGCTCAGTTCTGCTATGCTAAAAGTCCATAAAATCAAGCATGGATGATCCACATGAGCGTGACTATTGGTACTCCCCTTCAATCTTCTGCCTATAAAGTTCTATTATTGGGTTCTGGTGAACTGGGCAAGGAAGTGGTGATTTCACTACAACGCCTTGGAGTCGAAGTTCATGCTGCTGACCGTTATGATCATGCCCCTGCCATGCAGGTTGCGCATTATTCCTATACCTTGAATATGGCAGATGCTGTAGAACTCAAACAACTCATCAATCAAATCCAGCCACATTTAATTGTTCCTGAAATTGAAGCGATTGCGACCGAAGTGCTGCTTGAAATAGAAGCCCAGAACATTGCTACAGTCATTCCTTCTGCTAAAGCCGTCAATCTGACCATGAACCGTGAAGGTATTCGTCGTCTGGCTGCGGAAGAACTCGGTCTGCCAACTTCAGCTTACCGTTTTGCCGACAGTTTAGAATCCTTCCGCGCGGCCTGTGACGATGTCGGCTATCCAAACTTTGTGAAACCGGTGATGTCATCTTCAGGCAAAGGTCAGTCTCGTGTTACCCGTTTTGATGAAGTCGATGCTGCCTGGGAATATGCGCAAACCGGTGGCCGGGTCAATCAGGGTACTGTGATTGTAGAATCACAAATTGACTTTGATTTTGAAATTACCTTATTGACTGTTCGTGCAAAAAATCCAGAAACCGGCGAAATCGAAACGTCTTATTGCGATCCGATCGGACATCGTCAGGACTCAGGTGATTATGTGGAAAGCTGGCAGCCTCAACCGATGACTCCAGCCGCGCTGGAAGAATCCAAGCGCATTGCCAACAAGGTCACTACAGCACTTGGTGGCTGCGGAATCTTTGGAGTGGAACTCTTTGTAAAAGGCGACAAAGTATGGTTTAGTGAGGTTTCCCCACGTCCACACGATACTGGACTGGTGACTTTAGCCTCCCAATTTCAAAGTGAATTTGAGCTGCATGCACGTGCTATTTTAGGCTTGCCGGTGAATACTGCACGACATAGTGTGGCTGCCAGTGCGGTAATTTATGCTGGAGTAGATGGCCGTAATCTTTCATTTTCTGGCCTGAATCTTGCTTTAGCAGACGGCAATACCGATTTGCGCCTGTTTGGCAAACCAGAAGGTTTTAAACGTCGTCGTATGGGCGTTGCCACGGCACGTGCAGAAACTATTGAACAGGCACGTGAACTGGCCCTCCAGGTTGCCAACCAAGTTAGCGTCAACCAAAACTAAGCTGAAATACCAACGGACGACTGTACATGATCAACACCCATCCACTGCTGAATTACGCTAAAAGCAACCATGACATTAAAGCCATCAATCAATGGCGCAGTGATGTCGAAAATCAGCTTCAGGAAAGTTTTGAAAATGGCCAGTCGATTCGGGATATTATTCTGGCGCGTTCCAACCTGATTGATGAAGCATTGCAGTTTCTCTGGCAGCATGCCGAACTGGATCAAACTGATTTGGCCCTGTTTGCAGTCGGAGGCTATGGCCGTCGTGAAATGCTGCCTTATTCTGATGTCGACATCATGATCTTGTCAGAAGACGAGATTAACCCGGAACAGGAACAACTGATTTCTACATTCATTTCATCGCTTTGGGATGTAGGGAATTTCAAACCCGGTATCAGTGTCCGCACCATCAATGAATGTGTCAATCAGGCCAGCAGTGATCTGACCGTTGCCACCACCCTGATTGAAGCCCGCCTGATTATTGGCAATGAAAACCTGTGCAAATGGCCACGTCGCATCGTGTCACGTACCTGGACCGACAAAACCTTTTTTGATGCCAAGATGGATGAGCAGCATAAACGCTATGCTCAGCACAACAATACCGAAAGCAATCTGGAACCGGATATTAAAAATGCGCCGGGCGGTATTCGTGACATCAACCAGATTGGATGGATTGCCAAACGGCATTTCCGCGTCAATCGCATTTACGATCTGGTGCACCTCGGTTTTATTTCAGAATTTGAACTCGGTGTGCTCGAGGAAGCAGAGAGTTTTCTCTGGGAAATCCGTCATCACCTGCACCGCCTGACCAAGCGCGATGAAAACCGCTTACTGTTCGATTATCAGCGCGACATTGCAGCCAAATTTGGCTATGTACGTGAAGAGGCGCATCATCCGAACTATCCAATTGAACAGTTCATGAAGCGCTATTACCGCAGTGCGCAGCAAGTGTCTACACTGAACGAAATGCTGCTGGCCTATTTTAATGAATCGGTCATTACGCCACGTTTACCGCAATATGAACGCCAGATCGAAGAAATCAACCAGAACTTTAAACTGGTCGATGGCAAACTGGCTGTGCAACATCATAAGATTTTCTCGGAAAATCCAAGCGCAATTCTGGAAATTTTCTATCTGCTGGCCAATCGTCCTGAAATCGAAGGCATTCGTGCGCGTACCTTACGCCTGCTGACCTTGGCTGGAAAACGTATTGATCAGGATTTCCGTGATAATCCGGTGCATCAGGCACTGTTTATGGCGATTATCCGTTCACCGCATCGACTCTATGACACCATGGTTGCCATGAAGCGTTATGGTGTGCTTGGAAATTACATTCCGGCCTTTGGACAGATTCTAGGACTAATGCAATATGACCTGTTCCATATCTATACAGTCGATGCGCATACCTTATTGCTGCTGCGGAACTTAAACCGCTTTAAAGAACCTGAATTTGCCAAGGAATTTCCAGTGGTCAGTTCAGTGTTTCAGCGTCTGACCCGTCGTGACATCGTCTATCTGGCAGCAATTTTCCATGATATTGCTAAAGGTCGTGGCGGTGACCACAGTGAACTCGGTGCCAGCGATGCGATTAAATTCTGCCGTAGCCATGGCTTTACTGAACGCGAAAGCAATCTGGTGGCTTGGCTGATCCAGAATCATCTGGTGATGTCTGTCACCGCCC
The DNA here is from genome assembly GCF_013417805.1 of Acinetobacter sp. YH12226. Lineage (GTDB taxonomy): Bacteria > Pseudomonadota > Gammaproteobacteria > Pseudomonadales > Moraxellaceae > Acinetobacter. The sequence goes on from NZ_VPDG01000004.1 coordinate 218,638, forward strand.
AGAAAAAAGATATCTCCGATCCGGATGTGGTCAAAGAATTCGCCGAAAAAATGGGTGACATGGAACATCTGGACTATCTGTACACCCTGACAGTCGCCGATATTAACGCCACCAATCCGAAGCTGTGGAATACCTGGCGCGCTTCGCTGATGCGTCAACTATATACTCAGGCACGTGACGTAATCCGTTCTGGTCTGGGCCGTCCGGTTGATTATCAAATGCTGATTGAAGATACTAAATTTGCAGCCAGTGAACTTCTGGTTCAGGACTTCTCACTGGATGAGGTAGAAAAAGTCTGGCAGGAACTTGGTGATGACTATTTCCTCAAAGAAACAGCAGATGAAATTGCCTGGCATACCCGTGCCATTTTACAACACGGCGATAATCCTGCCCCACTGGTGCTGATGCGGGCGCACCGTAAATATGCGCAGGATGCGGTACAGATCTTTATTTACACGCAGGATCAACCCAACCTGTTTGCCACCACCGTGGCTATTCTGGATCGTATGAATCTGGATGTACAAGACGCACGGATTATTACAGCGACTAAAGCCTTCAGTCTGGATACCTATGTAGTACTGGACCGTTTTGGCACCTTATTGACCGATCCGGAACGCGAAGCCACAGTGATTGAAGCTCTGAAAGATGCCTTGAGTCATTCTGATGAATATCCGGGCCTGATGCAGCGCCGGATTCCGCGTCAATTACGTCATTTCGATATTGAAAATACAGTCGATATCAGTATCAATCCTGCCTTGAATCAAAATATGGTTGAAATTGCCACCCTCGATCACCCTGGTTTACTTGCCAAAATCGGTGGTTTATTTATGATGCAAGGCCTGGATATCCACTCTGCCAAAATTGCCACACTTGGCGAACGTGCCGAAGATATATTCTTTGTCACCAAAAAGAATGGTATACCAATGACCCCAACGGAGTCTCAGGAATTTGCAGCTGCGCTCAAAGCTGCCCTGGATGAGGCTTCACATCAGGTCAGCGGCCAACACTAACATTTTGCTCGGTAACACATTCATGAACTCTAGCTTGTCTCTACTGCATCCTTATCCGTTTGAAAAGTTAAATCAGCTTTTTGCGGATATCCAGCCTGCTAATATGCCATTAATTCCCCTGTCGATTGGGGAACCAAAGCATCCTGCACCGGAGTTTGTGAAACAAGCCATTATTGATAATTTCAAGCATTTGTCGACGTATCCAAACAGCAAAGGCTTGCCGGAGCTACGTGAAAGTATTGCCCAATGGCTGACGCGCCGTTTTCAGCTAAATAGCATCAGTGCAGACAGCAATATCCTGCCTGTTTCCGGTACGCGTGAAGCGATTTTCTCGTTTGTACAGGCTTTGGTGAATCGTGAAGAGGCACCTTATGTGGTCATGCCGAATCCGTTTTACCAGATTTATGAAGGTGCAACACTGCTCGCAGGTGCCAAACCTTATTTCATCAACTGTACTGAGGAGAACAATTACCTTGGTGATTTTGATGCTGTTCCGGCAGAAGTCTGGGAAAAAACTGCACTGCTATTTGTTTGCACCCCGGGCAATCCAACCGGAGCAGTATTATCCAAAGAACAGTTTAAAAAACTGATTGCCCTGTCGGATCAATACAACTTTGTGATTGCTTCAGACGAATGCTATTCGGAACTGTGGTTTGATGAGGCACCTGTAGGTTTACTGGAAGTTTGTGCTGAAATTGGCCGGGATGACTATAAAAACTGTGTGGTGTTCCATTCACTGTCTAAACGTTCTAACCTCCCGGGCATGCGTTCAGGTTTTGTTGCTGGTGATGCCAGCCTGTTAAAACCTTATTTGCAATATCGTACTTACCACGGTGCGGCGATGCCGGTACAACATCAACTGGCGTCGATTGCTGCCTGGGATGATGAAGCGCATGTGGAAGAAAACCGGGTGCAATACCGTGCCAAGTTTGATTTATTTCAACAGGAACTCGGCCACCTGCTGCCACTCAAAAAACCGGATGCAGGTTTCTATTACTGGTTAAAAGTCGACAATGATGAAGCCTTTGCCAAACGCCTGATGGAAGAAGCACATATTAAAGTTCTTCCGGGTCGTTATTTATCCCGCGATACTGAACAGGGTAATCCGGGTGAAAATCATGTACGCCTGGCACTCGTAGCCGATCTGGCGCAATGTGAAGAAGTCATTCAACGCCTGAAAGCTATTCTCTAAGTTTTAATCATGACTAAAAAACCCACTGAATTAAAGTGGGTTTTTTAATTAACACTAGATGAATTCTGTTTTTATCTCATACTGAGAATATGACACTAATGATTACAATACTTTGGCAATTTCATCTTCAAGATCTTCAGGCTTGGTGGTTGGTGCAAAACGGTTCAACACCTTGCCATCACGACCAATCAGAAACTTGGTAAAATTCCATTTAATTCCATTGCCTAAAATACCTTTGGAATTATTAGTTAAATAGCGAAAAATGGCATGCGCTTCAGGGCCTTTGACATCCACCTTGGAAAACATCGGGAAAGATACCCCGTAATTCTTCTGGCAAAACTCACCAATCTGTTCATTGGAACCTGGATCTTGACCACCAAACTGGTTACATGGAAATCCCAAAATTTCCAGACCTTGATCTTTATATTTTTCGTAAAGTTTTTCTAATCCTGAAAACTGTGGGGTAAAACCACACTTACTCGCTGTATTGACGATCAAAAGTACCTTGCCTTCATAATCTGCAAGTGGCTTACTTTTGCCATCTAACAATTCAGCTTCGAACTGATAAATGTTAGTCATGGATAGGTTTCCTCATCATTTTTTTCTTGTGTTTCTAAGTCTAGAGAAGCCGAGTTGACACAATAACGTAAGCCCGTCGGTTCTGGACCATCCGGGAAAACATGCCCTAAATGTGCGTCACAATGATGACAAACTATCTCAGTTCTGACCATTCCGTGTGAAGTATCAGGTAATTCTTCTACCACCGAACTGCTGACGGGACGGTAGAAACTTGGCCAGCCACAGCCGCTGTCATACTTGGTTTCAGATGAGAACAGTGGCGTGCCGCAGCAACGGCATACATAGGTGCCATCTTGCTTGGTATTCCAGTATTTTCCAGTAAATGCCGGCTCGGTTCCCTTCTCGCGCGTAATGCGAAACTCCTCAGGTGATAACTCTCTTTGCCATTCCCGGTCTGATTTATTGAGTTTTCCCATGATCACATACCTTTTTATCTTGCTATTTAAAATAGGATAATCCTATATTTACGTGATTCATTTTAAAAATTCTAGTCTTTATTCAACATTTTACAAAAGACATATAATGCCTAAAAAAGCAAAAAGAAAGCAAATATAAAAATAAAAGTAAGCAATTTTTACATTAAATGTTTTTTAGTGAGCAAATTTAATGGTATTCTTAGCTCTAAATTTGCTCAGGATTAAAAAATGTCGCAAAAAAAGAGCGTAATTTTTAAAAATCTGCTGCCTGTGATCAAACAATATCAGCAGCTTGGATTTACGCATGAAAAAATTGTTGCACTACTTCGAGATGAACATGATCTCGATCTAGTCACAACTGAGACATTTAAAAGTTATTTATATCGTTATGCAAAAGTGACCTCCACTCCATCCGAGAACATCAAAATGCCGAACACTTTCCAATCCCCTCGCGAAATCAAGAAATCATCCAAGCTTGATCATGTTTGCTACGACATTCGCGGACCTGTGTTACGAGCGGCCATCGAGATGGAAGAAGCTGGTCACAAAATTATTAAATTAAATATTGGTAACCCTGCCCCATTCGGTTTTGAAGCACCACAAGAAATTATCAACGATGTGGCTTTAAACCTACCGAATGCGATTGGTTATACAGATTCCAAAGGGATTTTCCCGGCGCGTAAGGCGATCTGTCAGTATTATCAGCAAAAAGGCATCCTGGATATGCACGTCAATGACGTCTATATCGGCAATGGTGTGTCTGAACTGATTGTTATGGCCATGCAAGGTCTGCTGGATGATGGCGATGAAATGCTGATTCCAATGCCGGATTATCCACTCTGGACGGCAGCAGTGAATCTGTCTGGCGGTACAGCGATTCACTATAAATGTGATGAAGAAAATCACTGGTATCCAGATATTACTGACATGGAAAGCAAAATCACGCCAAATACCCGTGGTATTGTGATTATTAACCCGAATAACCCGACCGGTTCGGTTTACCCACGTCATGTGTTGCAACAAATCGTCGACTTGGCCAAGAAATATGACCTGATTTTATTTGCTGATGAAATCTACGACAAAATTATTTACGATGGAATCGAGCATGTTGCTGTAGCAGCTCTGGCTGGCGATCAGCTCTGTGTTTCGTTTAACGGTTTATCTAAAGCCTATCGTATTGCTGGTTTCCGTTCCGGCTGGATGGCCATTACCGGCGATAAAGCACGTGCCGCAGACTATATCGAAGGTTTGGATATGCTGGCATCGATGCGTTTGTGTGCCAACCATCAGGCTCAATATGCGATTCAGACTGCACTGGGCGGTTATCAGTCGATTAATGACCTGATTCGTCCGGGCGGGCGTTTATATGAACAGCGCAACATTGCCTGGGAAATGCTGAACGAGATTCCAGGTGTGTCTTGTGTCAAACCTGAAGGTGCGATGTACTGCTTCCCGAAACTGGATCCGAATGTGTATCCAATCCAGGACGATGAAAAACTGATGCTGGATTTGTTACGTGCAGAGAAAGTACTTCTGGTTCAAGGGACAGGCTTTAACTGGCCAACACCGGATCATTTCCGTGTAGTGTTCCTGCCGGCTGAAAATGAACTGCGTGAAGCCATTACCCGTGTTGGCCGTTTCCTGGCCAAGATGCGTTAATTCTTGAAATAGACAATATAAAAAACCGCGTTGATACGCGGTTTTTTATTTCTCTGAAAAAATTCAGGCTTTTGACTGATGAAATCTTAAAAATCATACCGGTTTCTTTGAGCAAATTTCTGCACTCAATGGTTTCTTCTCAGGCAATTTCCCCTCAATCATGAAGATTCATGTTATTTTTTGATCAAATATAAAATTCTATGAGTGCACGCATGTCCTCAAACACAATCAAGCTCAGCCTTTTTCTTTGTCTTAGTATGTGCTTGGGCATTGGCATTCTTCGTTTTTCTTATACTGCACTGTTACCTGGCACACGAGAAGCCTTTGGCTGGAGTACAGATTTTGCCAGCCTCTTGAGCAGTGCCAATTTGCTGGGTTATTTAATCGGTGCTTTTACCGCGATGCGTCTTCCTCAAGACCGCAGTATGAGTACCTATATTCAAATTTCAGCCTTTGCTGGCATGTTCAGCCTGATGTGTTGTGCGTTTTCTGGTTTTTCTGAAGCGTGGTATATCGCTTGGCGTATCATTTCAGGGATCAGCGGTGGACTGATGATGATCTTATCGCCGAGTGTGGTCGCGCAGTGTTGTGAACTTCAGGATCGTCTTAAAATCAACTTTATTGGTTTTAGTGGGATTGGACTAGGCGTTTTAATTGCGACCCTGTTTCTGCCTTATCTGGATCAAATTTCCATACAGACTGCATGGCTAATCTTATGTGGTTTTGCTTTGCTTATCTGTATCGTTTTAAGTCTACTGATTCAGAAATTTAAGCCATATTTGTCGGCACAAGCTCCTGCGGTTACCTCTCATCTATCTCTGAATAGCGTCTTTTATAGTTTACTTACAGTTTATGCTTGTAGTGCTTTCGCTTATATACCGCATTCACTCTTCTGGATTGATTATTTAAGCCAGCAGTTGGGATTGAGCTTGTTCTGGATTAATTTCAACTGGATTCTGTATGGACTAGGTAGTGCTTTAGGCGCCTTGAGTGCTTATGCACTGGCCAGAAAATGGGGTAATTTTGTTGCCCTGAAAATTCTTTATAGTCTTTATATTGTGGCTATTTTTATTGCAACCCTAGATGCCAGCCCATTGCTTACTTTTAGCTCTTCCTTTTTTACCGGGATGCTAAATCCGGCTGTGGTGTTCCTGACCTCCTATACCATTTTGCAACTGTATGGACTGGCTTATAAAAAGCTCTGGAGTATTGCCACCTTGTGTTTTGCCTCGATTCAGCTAATCGGTGGGCTCAGTTTTAGTGCGCTGCAATATTTTGGATTGAGCTATCATCAACAGTTCATACTGGCCACATTGGTTCTTTTATTAGGAACATTGCAATTGTTCTGGTGTACACGTCCTGCCAGACTCAAGCCTGAACAACAAACTCAGCCAGTGTCTACTCATGGAGAAGGAACTAAATAAGGATAAGGATTGGTTGCTCCTTGCCCACCCAGATAAATCCCATAATGTAAATGCGGTGGGGTATTTTTAGCATTGCCCGTATTACCCACATAAGCGATGACTTCACCTGCTTCGACCCAGTCGCCTTCCTGAATATCTGCTGCATAATCATCCAGATGTGCATAATAATGCTGACTCATATTGGGGCCAGTCACCCAGATAATTTTTCCACCCAGATTATTGGTGCCAATCCTACGCACAATACCTGGGGTCGCGCTAAATACTGGCGTACCACGTTTGGCAAAAATATCCGTCCCTTCGTGTTTACGACCTGCACTACGCGCTGCTCCCCAAGTATCATTAATTTGGCCAACTCTGACGCCTTCAACCGGAATCTGTAGCGGAGCTTCTAACTTGGTTCTCTGTAATTGCCAATATAGATAAGGGCTTTTCCAACCTGCTGCTTCACCTGAAGGCGGTGGCTGACAGGCAGTTAGTAAAAAACCTATAGATAACAGTAAACTTATAATCCGAAGAAATTTCACCAATATTCGCATTAAATTAAATAGATGACTTTTATCTTAATCACAACCGCCTAATTTAAAGTCACAATCCTGTTATTTTTAGTGATGATTTTATATTAGCCTTCAAATAACAAAACCCTCAAATGAGGGTTTTGTTATTTCAGGTGGATAGGAGATTATCTACGTTTTTTAGCACGAGATGGTTTCGATGGTTGTTGCTGTTGTTGCTGTTGCTGCTCTTCATTCTGAGCATTGTCCTGCTTGTCTTTTTGTTGGACCTGCTTATGTCTCGCTTTAGCTTTAGCCATGATTTACTCCTTTGGAGAAACGTCTCTATATCACTGGAAGTTCCATTCATCACTCTAACGTTTATACAAAATAAGCCAATCGCTGAGCTGTATCCAAATACGTCAATGTAATACAGTGTTTACTAAGTTATTCAGCTTAGAACGAATCATTTCTAGGCTCATTACACTTCTTACATGATCTTGCAGCCTGATACTTATTTTAACGTTTAACCTTAAACCGTTCAGCCTTTGCTTCCCAATAAAGTGATAAAAAAACCCGCCGTAATTGCGGGTTTTTTTATTCATAAATTGCATCGCAATTTCAGGCATCCATATTAGCAATGATCGCTTCACCAAACTCGGAACAACGCAGCAAGGTCGCCCCTGGCATTAAGCGCTCAAAATCGTAGGTCACCGTTTTTGCCGCAATCGCACCCGAAATCCCCTTGATGATCAGGTCGGCAGCTTCTATCCAGCCCATATCACGCAGCATCATTTCTGCTGACAGAATAATCGAACCTGGATTCACTTTATCCTGCCCGGCATATTTAGGCGCTGTACCGTGGGTTGCTTCATAAACTGCAATCGAACCGCCAATATTGGCACCCGGTGCAATCCCGATCCCGCCGACTTCCGCAGCTAGCGCATCAGAAATATAATCACCATTTAAGTTCAGTGTCGCAATTACAGAATAATCCGCCGGACGCATCAAAATTTGCTGCAAGAAGGCATCAGCAATGACATCTTTAATAATAATGTCTTTGCCTGTTCTTGGATTTTTGATTTTAACCCATGGACCACCATCTAAAAGCTCACCGCCGAAACGTTCCAATGCGACCTCATAGCCCCACTCTTTAAATGCCCCTTCGGTGTATTTCATGATATTGCCTTTGTGCACCAAGGTCACACTCGGCTTGTCATTCTCAATGGCAAATTGAATCGCTTTACGTACCAGACGCTGGCTACCTTCTTTGGAGACAGGTTTGATTCCGATTCCACAATTGTCTTCAAAGCGGATATTGGTTACACCCATTTCTTCTTTCAGGAACTTGATGACCTTTTTCGCTTCCGGAGAATCTGCCTTCCATTCAATTCCGGCATAAATATCTTCTGAATTTTCACGGAAAATTACCATGTCGGTCAGTTCAGGATTATGCACCGGTGAAGGCACCCCTTCAAACCAGCGTACCGGACGTACACAGACATATAAATCCAGTTCCTGACGTAAGGCTACATTCAGGGAACGAATACCTCCACCAACTGGTGTCGTCAGTGGACCTTTGATTGATATTACATAATCACGCAACGCTTCGAGGGTTTCATCAGGCATATAGGTGCCGTAAATTTTGTCAGCTTTTTCACCGCAGTAGACTTCCATCCATTCGATGGAACGCTTCCCAGCGTATGCTTTTTGCACAGCAGCATCTACCACAGTTCGCATTGTTGGTGTAATATCTGCACCGATTCCATCCCCTTCGATAAATGGGATAATTGGATTATTTGGTACGTTGAGTGACAGGTCTGCATTAACGGTAATTTTGGTACCATCCACAGGTACTACGATTTTTTGATATCCCATTATTAGTATTCTCCCGGATGCCGCTGACAAATCTAAAATAATTGCCAATTAGGCAATACTTTCAACTGTTCTTAACGCATAATATTCTAATCCAGATTTGTTGTTTTTGAGATTTATACGGGAAATAACTAAGTTTCCCTTTTAAATAAACCTCTACATTTTTTAAATTAATGTAATTATAGAAGTTATTTCCTATGAAAATCGTCATTCTAAACAAACCTTATGACGTCCTCTCCCAATTCCGTGCGGATGAAAAGCACCCAACCATGGCTGATTTTGTCAACGACAAAGATTTACGTCTTGCTGGCCGTTTGGACATGGACTCAGAAGGTCTGGTTTTCCTCACCGATCACGGTGGTCTCAACCAATATATCACCAATCCTGCCAATAAAAAGTTTAAAACTTATATGGTGCAAGTGGAAGGTGATGTCACTGAAGAAGCTCTTGAGCAGCTTCGTAAAGGCGTTGAACTGAAAGATGGCATGACGCTTCCTGCACGTGCTGAAAAAGTGTCTGAACCGGAATGGTTGTGGGAGCGTAATCCTCCTGTACGTTTCCGTGCCTCTGTTCCGACGTCTTGGGTTGAGATTTCAATCTGTGAAGGTCGTAACCGTCAGGTTCGTCGTATGACATCTGCTGTCGGCTTCCCGACCTTACGTTTGATCCGTACCAAAATTGGTGAGATTGATTTGGTTCGTATGGGATTGCAGCCGGGTGAGACCAGAGAAATTGAGCCATTACTTTACCCTGACTTCCAGAATATCCCTGCTGAAGAACCATATCGTTCACGTTCTTATGTGAAGAAGCCGGGGGGTACGGGTGGCAAACCAATCGTTCGCAAGAACAAAGATGGTTCCGTGAAAAAGTCTGGCACCAAACGCATCTGGCAAATGGACGAAAGCGAAAAGCCGAAACGTCGCACCAATGGTACTACTCGTCCAAATACCAAGGCACCACGTGGTCGTGGCCGGGGTCGTGGTTAAAGCTCAGCCTATTCATCAGGTAGTGACAGGCTAAATACCACGCCAGACGGCGTATTTTCTACAGTTGCTCCCCCCTGATGGAGCTGCATAATCGACTGCACAATGGCAAGGCCCAGACCACCCGTCTGGGCTTTTTCATGTCGGCTGTCATCTATCTGATAAAAACGCTCAAATAAATGCGGATGATGCTCATCTGCAATCCATACCTCTGGCGTCAGCACCGATATTTTAATGCTATGGTTCAGTCGCTGTGCCGACACACTAATCTCACTCCCCGGCTGACCATAAGTAATGGCATTGCTGATCAGATTGGCAACTGCGCGCTGTAATAATGCGGTGCTGGCAGTCAGACTTAAATCTGATGGAACATTAATTTTTAAATGCATCTGCTTTTCTTCAGCCAGAAAACTGAAGTACTCAAGTAATTCTTGCAGCATCTCATTCAGATTGAAATGCTGTTTTTCAACCGTAAATCCACCATGCTCTACCCGCGCGATAAACAGCATGCTTTCAATCATCTGGCTTAGACGTTCATATTCTTCTAGGTTGGAATAGAGCAGATTTTCCAGTTCAGCAGGCTCGCGCGGCCGCGATAACAGAATCTGTGTCTGCCCGATTAGATTGTTTAATGGCGTGCGAAGTTCGTGCGAAATGTCCTCAGAAAAACGTGCCAACTGCTGATATGCAGACTGAATATTACCGAGCATATCGTTCATGGCCTGACTCAGCTCTTGCACCTCAAGCGTATTACTCTGAACATCAATGTGCTGATTGGGCTGCTGAATATTGACCTGTGCTGTCGCCAGCATCAGCTGACGCATTGACTTGAGAATATAGCGTCCAGCCAGCCAGGCCATAAAGGTCGAGAGCAATATACCAAGCAGACTATAGAGCACCAGTTTTGATAAATAGGTTGCCAGTGCCCTTTGTCCTTCTGCCAACTGTTTACCCGCTACCAGCTGGTAGCTGCGACCATCAAACTGCACCTGTTTAAAAGCCAGACGTGTTGAAGGATGTTCAGCCTGATTATTCTGAAACTGTAATTTGGAAGAATAATGCAATGCCGGAATATGAACCTGCAAAGGATTGATTTCGATCAGACGACTATTCTGATGCTGCAGCAGCAGTAAATTATCTTCCTGTCCCAGCATATTTTCATATAATTTGGGATGCTGGACCAGAAGTTTGAAACTCTGGGCATCTTCAAGAAAAATCTCAATCCGGGAAATACGCGCAGCCAGCGCCTGATCCTGCTGGGTCTGAATCATCTGTTGCATATTTTGATAAGACAGCAACGCCACACTCAGAAACACCACGCAAGACACCAGTGCAAATGCAATACTCAATCGTGTTGCCAACGGCAATAACACAGGGTTTTTCATGGATATTCATCTAGCTTATAACCCATGCCACGTACGGTATGGATCAGTTTTGGCGTGTAATGATCATCAATTTTGCTACGCAGCCTGCGAATAGCCACATCGACCACATTAGTATCAGTATTAAAATTGATATTCCAGACCATTGACGCAATCTGGCTCCGGGTCATCACCTGTCCCTGATGTTCCATTAACAATTGCAACAGCGCAAATTCTTTCTGGCTCAAGTCGATCTTTTGCCCATTACGGTAAACCTCATGCTTTAAGCGGTTCAATACCAGATCTGAAACCTGATAGGCCTCCTGCTCCAGACGCGGCACACGGCGCAACAGACTTTTAATTCGGGCCAGTAATTCAATATAGGAAAAAGGCTTGGTCAGATAATCATCAGCACCAAGCTCCAGTCCTTTCACCCGATCTAGCACATGATCACGTGCAGTGAGCATTAATACCGGAATCTGGCTAAAAGTTCGCAGGGTATGTAATACCTGCCAGCCGTCCAGGTCCGGCAGCATCACATCAAGCAGCACCAGATCAAAAGACTGTTGCTGCAAACACGATAATGCTCGCACGCCATTTTCTGCGATGGTCGTACTATAACCTGACTCATTCAGTCCTTTTGCCAGATATTCAGCAATCTTGACTTCATCTTCTACAATTAAAATATGCATGTCAGTAGTTTAGCTGTTTTTAGCTAGTTCTAGATTACAAATTGGTAATCTGATTGTCATGCTGTACTGGCGGATTTTTTTCTAAGATAGCCCCAGTAGCCAATTGCATGAAAGATAACCATGAAAATTTCAATCGCCAACCCAAGCATGGCCTTGCTCAGCAGCGTATTACTACTCAGCTCACTGGCGCATGCAGAATTTAAAACGGCGCCAGTCATGTCGCTAGAAGTGGCAAAGCTCATGGCCAGCAACGTCATGCTTGCTTGCCAGAAACAGGCCAAGCCGGCGGCAGTCGTTATTCTGGATCAAGGTGGCAACCTGCTGGCCAGCCAGCGCCATGAATCTGTCGGCATTCACAACCTGATTGCAGCGGAACGGAAAGCTTTCACCGCGTATTCAACTAAAACCAGCACACTGGATTTTATGCGCAATGCCCAGAAAAATCCGGATGCACAGAATCTGAATAGCTTGCCTGAATTGCTATTACTGGGTGGTGGTGTCTCTGTCATTTACCAAAACCAGATTGTAGGCGCAGTAGGCGTCGCAGGTGCGGGCGGTTCAGTACAGGATCATCAATGTGCCAATAGCGGCATTCAAACCACCTTAAAGCAGCTTTGATATCTTTTAATTAGTAATTTTTTATTCCTTTGATTAAACATTATTCCGTCATTCCAACGAGGAACACAACATGAAAAAAATCTTAATCGCGACTCTTGCCACTACTGCAGCAACTCTTTCTTTTGCCCAGAACCCGCTGAGTGTACACGTGCTGAATCTGGAAAATGGCTTGCCTTCTCCAAATGTAGAAGTGACGCTGGAAACACAGAAAAATGGCAAATGGGTACAGCTTTCACAAGCAAGGACTAATCCTCAGGGTCGTATCACAGCACTATACCCAGAGAATAAAACCTTTGATAAAGGAACCTACAAAGTGACTTTTAAAACCGGTGACTGGTTTAAAACCCAAAAGCAAAACAGCTTTTTCCCAGAAGTACCGGTGATTTTTGAAGTAGATGGCTCAGTCAATCACTATCATATCCCGCTGCTATTAAGCCCCTATGGTTATTCAACCTATCGCGGCAACTAAGCTCTCCCACTTAAGGCCCACCCTCTTTGGGCCTTCTTTTTTTTCTTGTTATTCTTTTATTGAAATGCCATTTACGATTCATATTTAATGAGCTAAAAAATAAAATGTATTCAAAAAAGGAGCTTTACATTGGATCAGCAAGCTAACCAGATGTTTAATCAGGACCAAGAGGTCTTTGCGATACATTGACTGCTATAGCAAAACGCAAAGCCAATAATGGTCGTACTAGCATTTTATGAATTCAAATGAGGAATCAGCATCATTAAATCGCAGCTAAATTCAATGGAACTTCCTGACCGCTCATCAAATAAATATCATGTTGATATTTAGTCAATAAAAAAACCGATGCCTAAGCATCGGTTTTAAAGTTTGAAATTGAATTAAGCTTTAAGCCACTTTTCAGCTTTGGCCTGATCTTCAACTTTCAATTCAACTTCGGTCAGTTCAGAACCCGCAGCTTGAACCTCGAAGGTCATCAACTCATCACGACGGAATGCATACACTGTAAAAGTACCTTGCTGTTTTGCATAGCTTTCAACAAGCTTAGTCGTTGCCTTTAAACCATCAATTGCAATAATGACATCATTGGCAGAAAGGCCAGCGAGCACAGCAGCACCCTCACGACGCGCAGATTGAACCAGCACACCTTCCGGCTTATCTGCCAGTTTTAAACCGAATGGCAAAGACTTGTCATTTTTCAGGCTATAAGCCATACCAAACTCAGGGAAAAGCTGATCCAATGGTAATTCGTCTGTGGTATTGATCAAGTGATTGATCTGTTCTGACCAATCATCTCCTGTCAGTTCTTTACACAATTCAAAGATTGTCCGCTCATGCACCTGAACACCCTTCTGGGCATTTTCATACAAACGGCGCATCACGGCATCCAGACTTGAACCGCGTAAACGCAAACCTAAGTCTAAGCACAAAGCAACTAAACAGCCTTTGTTATAATAGCTGGTACCCGCATTATTCGAGTTTTCATCCTGACGGTAGAATTTCACCCAGGCATCAAAACTGGATTCAGACACTGACTGAATCGCACGCCCCGGATTTTGCAAATAACGGTCAATCTGTGCTTTTAACAAAGCAATATACGATTCCTGATTAATCACGCCGCTGCGTAGCAAGATCAAATCGTCATAATACGAGGTGAAACCTTCAAAGATCCACAACAAAGAAGTATAGCCTTCTCTGTTTAAATCATAATTGACGAAGTTTTCAGGGCGAATGAATTTCACCAACCATGAATGGAAATATTCATGGCTACATAAGCCCAAGAAACGCTGATAATCTTTAGATGGCTCTTCTGGCTCATTGGCTTTCGGCAAGTCATCACGTGGTGAAATCAGGCTGGTAGAATTTGGATGCTCCAGACCGCCATAGCTATTGCCGGTTGCCATGGTCATAAAGGTATAGTCTGTAAACGGCGCCGAACCAAACATTGAAATTTCTGTAGCACAGATTTTTTCAATGTCCTGCTGCATACGCGCCGCATTCATCGCGTGTTTGCCTGACACCACAAACTCATGTGGAATACCATTTGCTTCAAAACTGAAACGGGTTTGTTCTGCCAGCTCAAATGGCGCATCAATCAGTTCGGCATAGTTTTTAGCTTTCAGGGTGAAACGGCCTTTGACCAGACTTTTAGCCTGCATTCCTGTTGCCAATTGAAAATGCTTCAATTCATCTGGCAGGAAGATTTCCAGTTCAATTTCTTTATTTTCCTGACCTTCCAGCCCCAGACATGCACAAGCCGGGTTCACGTAGAGACGATTTTGATCCACATATGCACCACGAACGGACAGGTCATAGGCATAGACATCATATTCAACTGTAATCAGTTCATGATCAGTATTGAATAAACGCCATTTATTTTTTTCAAATTTCTGGATCTGTAACTGGCGCCCATCTTCATCATAGGCCTTGACCGCTTCAATGTGCTTGGAAAACTCTCGAATCAGATAACTTCCCGGAATCCAGGTCGGTAATGACAGGACTTGGGTCGGGTCCGCAAGAAAACGAAATGTCACGTGAATAAGATGCTGACGATAATCGTCAAATTCAATTTGATAATGCAACATAATGAACGATATAAAATTAAAATAAATGAGATATAGCTTAGCTTAGCATTTTTTAAGCCAGTATGGTTTAGCTGTCTTATTTGTCTACATTTACGACTAGCTATCTGTATAAAAAAGGCATAGCATGCGTGAAAATTAAATCGTTCAACACCCGCCGGGTTATCAAGGAACACCATTGAAATACATCATCTCACTGATTGCGGTTTTCAGTTTATTTATTTCTGCATTTTCACATGCTGCCCTACTCAATATTGTGCCTGAAAGCGTTGAAGCTGAAGCCTGGACCATTCTGGATTCACAGTCTGGTCAAGTCATTGCAGAGCATAATGCCGATGTGCAACGCGCTCCGGCTTCGCTGACCAAAATGATGGTGGCTTATATTGCCTTAAAGGAAATTGAGGCCGGGAAATTAAATAAAAATGAAGTTTTAACCGCGACCTCTGTGGTAAAAACCGTGATGTGGGATGAGTCACAGATGTACCTGAAAGAAGGTGATCAGATTTCAGTCGATCAGCTTCTGGCGGGCTTAATTATCATGTCTGCCAATGATGCCGCGGTGACGCTGGCTGAGAAAATTTCGGGTGGTATTCCGCAGTTTGTTGAACGCATGAATCAGGAAGCCAAAGCGCTGGGCATGCAGCATACCAATTTCCAGAATCCGGCCGGCATTACCATGCCTGAGCATTATTCGACTGCCACCGATTTGGCCAGACTGTCTATGGCGGTGGTGAATGAAACCCCGGATTATCTGTATTATTCCCAACAGCCAAGCTTTACCTACAATCAGCATTTTCATCGTGCGACCAACCGTGTGCTTCAGGTCGATCCTACAGTAGATGGTTTAAAAACCGGTTTTACCCGTGCAGCGGGCTATAATCTGGCGCTGACAGCCAATCGCGTCACCGCAGATTTTGAAATGCCAAATCGCCGTCTGATTGTGGTGGTGCTGGGTACTAAAAGTGCAGCAAAACGCGCTGAAGTATCACATAAGCTGATGAATCTGGCTTATACCTATACCCGCAATGAGGTAGCGATCAAAGATCAACAGCTACTGGCTGAATTGCCTGTGATCAAATCCACCTTAAAAATGTTTAAGGTACAAACCAAACAACCGCAGATCATTACCACTTCTTTATATGATCAGGGCTACAGTATTGACCTGAACCAGTTTGATCAGGCAAATCAGCGTGTCATGCTGAATACAGGTGATGGCGTTTTAAAAAGTATCGAGCCACTACAGGAAACCCAGACCCATATCAATGTTGAAGTGAAAGCATCTGAACTCATTGCACCCTTGGCCACCATGATGCCTTTGGCGACCATTCAGGTTTATCAGAATAATCAGTTGATTCGCACCATTCAGATTGAAGATCATGTCGAAATTGAAGAAGCCAATCTGTTTCAGAAATTCTTTAGCTGGCTACAAGGCTTATTTAGTTTGTTTTCAGACAATACGCCAAGCGTAAAGCTTTATCCTTTAGATAGATAATAGCGCTAAATCTCAAGTAATTTCCCTTTAAGCTAGAAGATCTACTCGCTGATCTTCTAGCAGATTTCCCGCCTATTAATCTCACCCTCCCATTGCTTTCTCAAAGCAGCAACACTTACCCGCCCTCACAGAATTGCTACGTTTTGTAATTTGTATAACAATTTTAATCAAGACGAGTTTTAGCGCATGCCATAGTATATTTTCTCTCTATTTCTCTTATTTTTATTAAAAAAATAAACAGGTTAATCATATATGACAGCACATAAGATCGTGATTGTGGGTGGTGGTGCCGGTGGTCTGGAACTGGCGACTCAGCTGGGTGAGAGCTTGGGTAAAAGCGGTAAAGCCCAGATTATTCTGGTCGATCAAAAACTGACGCACATCTGGAAACCGCTACTGCATGAAGTGGCTGCAGGCACCTTAAATCCACATGAAGAAGAAACTAATTATTTTGCTCATTCAGCCGCACATCATTATGAATTTGTATTGGGCACATTTACCGGTCTGGATCGTGAAGCGAAACAGATTGTGGTTGAAACAGAATATTTCTCCAAAAAAGCCCAAGCCAAGAAGAACCAGCGCATTGACTATGACACACTGGTCTTGGCTTTAGGTTCTACCTCGAATGACTTTAATACCGAAGGCGTCAAACAGTTCTGTCATTTTCTCGACAGCCGCCCACAGGCTGATATCTTTCAGCAGGATCTGTTGCATCTCTATCTGAATGCTCAACATGAAGCATCAAGCCGTGAACTGAATATCGCGATTATTGGTGCCGGTGCGACTGGGGTCGAACTGGCAGCCGAGCTGGTGGAGGCCAAACACAATTTCTTTAAATATGGCTTAAACAAAGTCGATCCAAATAAAGTCAAAATTACCTTAATTGAAGCGGCGGATCGTATTCTGACTGCACTCTCGCCGAAAGTCGCCGAACATACCATGCAACAGCTGGAAAAATTCGGTATTGAGGTTTTGACCAGTCACCGCGTGGCCAAGGTTGATGAAGACAAGATTTATTTTGCAGATGGCTCAAGTCTGGATGCCGAGATTAAAGTCTGGGCTGCAGGCATCAAAGCACCTGAAGTCTTGGCACAACTGCAAGATATGGAAAAAGACAATATTCACCGGTTGAAAGTCTACTCCACCCTGCAAACCAAATCTGATCCAGACATTTTTGCTTTTGGTGACTGTGCACACTGCCAGCCTGCTGCAGATGAACCAGTCTTGGGTCCACGTGCACAAGTGGCTAGCCAACAGGCCAATTTCCTGGCCAATGCCTTAAAAGCACGGATCAATGAGGAAAACTATTTACCGATGTTTAAATTTTCCGACAAAGGCTCACTGATTTCCTTAAGCCAGAATAAAGCTGTCGGTGAATTACTCGGTCAGGTGAATGTTCAAGGCTTTGTTGCCAAGTCAATGTACGTTTCCTTATACCGAATTCATCAGGCGACCATTCATGGTTATGCGCATGCCGGCATTCTGACTGCAAAAGATTTTGTTACACGAAAAATTTCTCCAAAGCTAAAATTGCATTGAAATTCCAGAATTTGGCCCAATCAATGAAAAAATCGTCAACAAAATTGTCAAATTGCGTTTTTTTGCTAATTTTAGTCTACAAAAATGCAATTTCACTTTATGATGTACCCTTAAAAAATTGAATGGATCAATTAACATGACTGCTATTGCAAATAACCTCGTGGTTTCTTTCCACTACACATTGACTAACGCAGAGGGTGAAACTCTCGACCAATCTCAAGGTGAACCACTTGCCTATTTGCACGGTGCAGGTAACATCATCCCAGGTTTAGAAAATGCGTTAGAAGGCAAAACTGTAGGTGAAAAATTCACTGTAAACGTTCCTGCTGCTGAAGGTTATGGCGAATACAACCCTGACCTAGTTCAAGAAGTTCCTGCGCAAATGTTCCAAGGCGTAGACAACATTCAGGCAGGCATGCAGTTCCAAGCTCAAACTGATGACGGCGTGCAAATCGTAACTGTTAAAGCAGTTGAAGGCGACAATGTTGTTGTTGATGCTAACTTCCCACTTGCTGGTCAAGACCTGACTTTCGAAGTTGAAATCGTATCTGTTCGTGAAGCTTCTCAAGAAGAATTAGATCACGGTCACGTACACGGTGTAGGCGGTCACCAACACTAAGATCTTCTGATCTTGAGTGAAAAAAGGCAAAGTCTGACTTTGCCTTTTTTATTGCCTGAAAATAGCCCGTAGAATATTAACCACCCAATTAGCCATAAAAAAAGCAGAGCCATTGCCCTGCCTTTTCAATCCGATCAAGATCTCCTTTCAGAGGATGATCACTGGATTATTTGTTTTGGTTATAAATCTGCATAGCTGCTGGTAACTGTTGACGCATTTGCCCAATACGCTGGCTGTTCGATGGATGCGTAGACAGGAAGGTTGCACCACTGCTGCCACCGAGTTTGTTCATTTTTTCCCACAAGGTAATGGCTGCATTCGGGTTATAACCTGCGCGTGCCATCAGCATTAAACCGCCTTGGTCAGCACGACTTTCCAGATTACGCGAGTATGGCAAGCCAATCCCGATCTGACTACCCAATTGTGCTGCTGCAGCGCCACCTTGACCTACACCTGCTGCATTTAAGCCAATACCCAAGGCCAGATCAGTCAGGGCCTGAGCGCCAATTTTCTGTTTAGAATGCTCTTCTAAGGCATGCACCATTTCATGACCCATAATCGCTGCAATTTCAGCATCGGTCAGATTCAGTTTATTCACAATACCCGTATAGAATACAACCTTACCGCCTGGCGCAACAAAAGCGTTGACCTGGTCAGATTTGAGCACAGCCAATTGCCACTGGAATGCTGTACCGGTTTGATTCATCTGGTTAGCAACCGGTTTCAAACGGTTAAATACATTATTAATCCGCTTATAGGTCGCTGAACTGGTATCCAGTTGACCTTTGTTTTTCGCATCATTGACCATGGCATTATAGCTTTGGCTCGCAGATGCATTTAAGGTCGCAGTATCTGCCCCTGCCATATCGGCAATGGTGGTACAACCTGATAATGTGACGACTGTAGCAGCCGCCATACTCAATAAAAGTTTATTCTTCATTATAATTTACTCCGCCTTGGCTTAAGGGCAATTTACATTGTAAAAATTATAAGTGAAAGCGCGTAGCAGCTAAACGCTTAATTCATTCATCTTCTTATAAATTATGTAATTTTTAAGCCAAATACTGTATCGCCAACCAATAAATCAGACAAATAATATTGAGGCCTAGGTAAACCTGACTAAGTGGTTTGATTTTCTGTTCAAGCATTTCGTCTTTACGTTTGAAATATAAAAAAGCATTTTGCAATAAAATAATAGGTACTAATACACAGGCGATAATGACACTCAGACCAATCAGCGCCGCATAAATCACCTCAGGATTTTGAGTTTGCGCACGAATAATCATCATGGCCAATGTTGGCGCCCCACCCATCGCGAATAACAATGAATAAAACATGGTCGCCGATATATTTTTTTGCATCCTGCTGCTCATTTTTCTTTCTTTATATACCGCTATGTTAAAGCACATCACGCCACATTACCGATGCAACTTTAGTCTTGAAATAGCTGCATAAATTTAACATATAAAAAACCCATCCGGAGATGGGTTTTTATCATTCAAGCTTTAATCTAATGAAGATTAAGCATCAAACGGGTGGCGAAGAACAATGGTTTCTTCACGGTCTGGACCTGTTGAAATGATGTCGATTGGACATTCAATCAATTGCTCAAGACGTTTTACATAGTTCAATGCAGCTTCTGGCAACTGATCTAGTGATTTCGCACCGAAAGTTGACTCAGACCAGCCTGGCATAGTTTCATAAATCGGTTTTAAAGTTTCGAATGCAAGCGCATCAGAAGAACCGACACAACCAGAATCTGCAGCTTCATAACCCACACAGATTTTCACTTCTTCTAAACCGTCAAGAACGTCAAGTTTAGTCAGGCAAATACCAGAAAGTGAGTTTACATCAACTGAACGGCGTAGAATTTCAGCATCGAACCAGCCACAACGACGTTGACGGCCAGTAGAGGCACCAAATTCATTACCAATCGTACCGAGGTGTTTACCAATCGCATCACCTGTGTCATTTGCAGCGTCATACACCAACTCAGTTGGGAATGGACCTGCACCTACACGCGTTGTGTACGCTTTAGTAATACCCAGTACATAGTCAAGGTGCAAAGGACCCAGACCTGAACCAGAGCTTACGCCACCAGCAGTTGTATTCGAAGACGTTACATACGGATATGTACCGTGGTCAACGTCAAGAAGTGAACCTTGCGCGCCTTCGAACATGATATTGTCACCGTTTTTACGGTAGTTATGCAATTCCGTGGTCACATCCACAACCAGTGGCGCAACAACCTTACGCCATTCGTCGCAAAGTGCCAGCACGTCTTCCAGTTTAACTGCTTCAACACCGTAGTATTCAGTCAGCTGGAAGTTATGGTAGTCCAGAAGTTCAGTTAACTGAGCAGTAAGATGTTCACCACCACGTACTAGGTCAGCAACACGTACTGCGCGACGTGCTACTTTGTCTTCGTATGCAGGACCGATACCACGACCTGTCGTACCAATCTTCGCATTACCACGTTTTTTCTCACGCGCCTGATCAAGTGCGATGTGGTTCGGAAGAATCAATGGACAGTTTGGAGAAATGCGTAAACGTTCTTTAACAGGAACGCCTTCTTTTTCAAGAATGTCCATCTCTTTGATGAGCGCTTCAGGAGAAAGAACAACACCGTTACCAATTAAGCACAATACGTTTTCACGTAAAATACCTGATGGAATGAGGTGTAAGACAGTTTTCTTACCACCAACCACAAGAGTGTGACCTGCGTTATGTCCGCCTTGATAACGAACTACCGCTGCCGCTTGATCTGTGAGCAGGTCGACGATTTTACCTTTACCTTCGTCGCCCCATTGGGTACCAAGTACCACAACATTCTTGCCCATAATAGCCTCATTACATCATGCTGTTAAAGTTGAAAGCCCCGCTCAGCGACATGAACACTGAGCCAAGCAGTTAAATCGTTTTGACTGTCCACTCACCATTCGCATTCACCAGCTGGTGCGTTGCATATGGAATCGAATTTAAATCATCATTACCCAGTAACTGAATTACACTTAAGCCTTGTGCGCGAATGTTCTGAATCGCATTCAGAAGTTCTGCATCAGTGCCTTTAGGTGCAACCACGACCTGTAGCGCATCAAACTGACCTGCGCTTAAAGCATATAAGTCACAAGAGAAACCGGTTGCCGGACGCGCGCGGCCAAAATGCTCACCAATGCCATCATAACGGCCACCTTGTGCCAGTGCAGCTGCACGGTTCGGTGCATAGACTGCATACATCAGGCCAGTATGATAATGGTATGAACGTAATTCAACCACATCAATCCCAATACTCAAGTTTGGCCAACGGGTTTGAACTTCGTCTTTGGTGGTTTGCAAGACATTAAAAGCCTGCGTAAATGCTGGATTTGCCAACACTTCAGCACTTAAATGCGCTTGTAATGCATCCAGGTCGCTGGCATAGCGTCCAAGGGCATAAAAATCCTGACCAAATTTCAGGTCTGCCGTGAATTCTTCTAATTCTGGCAAAGCCTTGCGTTGGTATAAATCAGATAATTGCTGTTCAGCGACTTTGTTCAAGCCTGCTTGAGCCACCAGACTGCGGAATAAACCGACATGACCTAAGTCCAGATGGATACCATCTGCCAGACCTGTCTCCTGAATCAGACTGATCATCAAATCGACCATTTCCACATCGGCATCGATGCTGTCTGAACCAAAGAGCTCCGCACCTAACTGTAGTGGCGCGCGCGAGGTATTAAAACCGCGAGGCTTGGTATGCAGAACGGTTCCTGCATAGCAGTAACGTGCCACACCTTCCACTGGATGTACATGCGCATCAATACGAGCCACTTGTGGTGTCATATCGGCACGCACACCAAGCAAACGACCAGAAAGCTGATCGATTACTTTAAAAGTGGCTAAGTCTAAATCTTGATTCGATTCTGAGAGAGAAGATAGAGATTCGATGTATTCAATGAATGGCGTGTACACCAGCTGATAACCTCGAGATGCAAGGAAATCCAGTGATTTACGGCGCAGACTTTCAATAACTTGCGCTTGTTCTGGTAATACATCAGCTACACCATCAGGTAATAACCATGTCTCTGAAATGGGCATGTTGTAAACCTAAATTCTTGTCAGCGCGGAACGAATCCGCATAAAAAAATCGGGAGCACACCCGATTTCTCCTAGTCTAGCACGATAGTTTTGGCTGTGCATCGCAAATTTTATAATTTTCGCTACCTGATGAAATCAACAACAATAGTGTCAACTATCAGCGTTTTAATGCACATTCAAAACAAATAGCATGAAAAAATCCGGTATTAAACCAAAGGCAATGCAGTCGTGCTTTTAACCGTTTGCAATGGAATTTCAGTTTTTACGCTTTGAATGCAGGGAATTTGGGTTAAATGATGAATCTGAAATTTACGATAGGCATCCAGATCAGCCACCACAATTCTTAAAAAGAAATCACAATCGCCCGCCATTAGCTGGCATTCAACCACTTCTGGCATTTCCTTGATAGCTTCGACAAATTGGTCGACCACGGCAGCTTCTTGAGACTTGAGCCAGACACGTGCAAACACACTCATCGCCAAATTGACCTTTTGCGGATTCAGCAGCGCGACATATTGCTCAATCACACCATCATCTTCCAGCTGTTTCACCCGTCTTAAACAGGGTGACGGTGACAAGCCAATTAATTGAGCCAGTTCATTATTTTGTAGTTTTCCATTCTTTTGCAGCTCATGCAAAATGCGTTTATCTATTTGATCCATATTTATACTTTGGCATTTAAAACCCTTTAAATTTAATTTAGCGCAATTTAATTTCAAATAAAACTCAAATATCTTTCATTACAATAGCAAATAGCCTGAATATCGCCATAAAATATGGTTTAGTTTTGCAGTACCCAGGTCATTTCCATGCTTTTGTTTAGACAAAGCACCGCAGCGGTGGTTGTTCCTACCGATTTCAGCGAATTTCAACGTGGCATGAAAGATTCTATCCCCATGCTTTTAGGGATTATTCCCTTTGCGCTGGTGTTGGGTGCGACGGCGGTACAGAAGAATTTCAGCTTGCTCGAAGTGCCGTTACTGACAGGTCTGAACTTTGCCGGTGGTTCTGAGTTTGCCATTTTGGAAGTCTGGAGCAGTCCGCCAAATTTACTCATGCTGATGTTCATTACCTTTCTGGTAAATAGCCGGCATCTGTTGATGGGTGCCAGTTTGGTGCCGTATTTAAAGCATCTCCCGAATCGTAAAGTTTTTCCGGCGCTATTTTTTATGGTCGATGAAAGCTGGGCGCTCGGTCTGGCTGATGCACAAAGGAAACAGGCGCACTTGGGTTATCGTGCTGCGTTTAGCATGCCTTATTATGCTGGCCTGTGTTTTTGCCTGTACTTGATGTGGGTCGGATTTACCACACTCGGCGCCATGCTTGGACCTGTATTAGGTGACATCAACCGTTTTGGTTTCGATATGGCCTTTCCTGCTGTATTTCTGGTGTTACTGAGAAGTATGTGGAAAGGTTTTGAGGCTGCCCGGCCATGGCTGGTCAGTTTAGTCTGTGCGGCTTTGGCTTATTTATATTTACCTGCGGGCTGGTATGTACCGATTGGCGCCTTGTCTGGAATCGCTTCGGCATTTTTCCTGATTCAAGAGGATCAAACATGATCCAGATGAATACCTTGGTGGCTATTATTCTGATTGCTGCGACCACCTATTTAACCCGGATCTTGGGCTACGTCTTATTAAAAAATAAAACGCTGACACAGCGTCAGCGAAAAATTCTGGAAGTAGTCCCTGGCTGCGTGCTGATTTCAGTAATTGCACCCTATTTTGTTCGAGACCATCCTGCAGACCTGATCGCCTTGGCTTTAACGCTATTTGCCGCTACGCGTTTTGGATTATTACCAACCGTCGCCATCAGTATGGTTTCTGCCGCAGTTTTAAGAATTTTAATCGTCTAATACTCAAACAAAATCCCTTTAAATAATTTCTAAAGGGGTTTGGATTATTTCTGTGGATCGACCACTTTGGTCAGCAAACTGACCAGTTCGGCATTTTGCAATTCAACCTGCTGAAGTTTGGCTGTGGTCTGATCCAGCACTTCCTGCTGCACATGCATTTTTTTGGCTAGATCCTGCATAATTTCCAGGGTCTTTTTCAAATTTTCTTCCAGATGCACGATTTTTTCTTCGACTGGTACGCCTTCCATGATACGTGGTTCATCACTCTGATTAAACTGTAGCCAGATCAGAAAAATCACCGCCAAAGTCAGCAGTATAATAAATCCCCAAACTACCATCATGTGCTTGCTCTTATTTCATTTTATTGTCTTTATCTTAACGAAAAATGCTGCGGATAACGTAAATAATTCAGCCTCGATTCCTGATTTTCGATCAATTACCGGCAAATTCTCTTAAAACATGGCTTGTAGAATATTTACAGGCAAGAAAAAAGCACCGTATCTTGGTGCTTTTGAGGTTTAGATGACCCGAACTTAATGAAATGATTCACATAAATCCAGTAGACGGTTGGCATAGCCCCACTCGTTATCGTACCAGGCAAAGACTTTAGCTTGATGCCCGACCACCAGAGTCTGGGTCAAATCCACAATCAATGAATATGGGGAATGATTAAAATCACTCGATACCAATAGCTCATCCGTCACAGCCATGATTTCCGCAAAATCCTGCTGGGCAGCCTTGATCAACACTTCATTCAGCTTGTGATCGGTAATCGGTGACTGGGAGACAAAGGTCAAATCAATCGCGGCCACATTAATGGTCGGCACCCGAATCGAATAACCATCAATACGATCTTCCATTTTAGGCATGACGCGCTTTAAGGCACCCAGTGCGCTCGAAGTGGTTGGAATGATGTTATGTCCCGAGGCACGAGCACGACGCAAATCACGATGCGCATGATCCAGTACCGACTGATCCGCCGTGACAGCATGGATTTCAGTCATCAGGGCGCTACTGATCCCAAATGCATCATCGACAATTTTGACCAGTGGCACCAAAGCCTGCGTAGTACAAGAAACACTGGAAATGATCTGGTCCGATGCTTTGACTTCATGATGATTGACACCATAGACAATCGCGGCATCGACCGTATCAAAAGGTGCAGCGCCAATAATCACACGTTTCGCCCCTGCCTGAATATGCTGGGTTGCGGCTTCACGGGAACG
This sequence comes from Acinetobacter sp. YH12226, assembly GCF_013417805.1. Lineage (GTDB taxonomy): Bacteria > Pseudomonadota > Gammaproteobacteria > Pseudomonadales > Moraxellaceae > Acinetobacter. The sequence continues at coordinate 244,296 of NZ_VPDG01000004.1, forward strand.
GAACAGCCCGGTACATTCAAGCACTACATCTACCGCCAGGTTTTGCCAAGGCAACTTAGCCGGCTGGGACTCACACAAAACCTGCACTTTTAATGCAGCATCCTGATAGCTGATATGCATATAGATATGTTCAGCATCATAGCTGAGATCCACCTGCCCCGGAAAACGGCCATGGGTCGAGTCATATTTAAATAAATGAATCAGGGTTTCAACATCAGCAATATCGTTAATGGCAACGATTTCAAAATTAAAATCTTTCGGGTTTTCAAACCATGCGCGCAGTACATTCCGTCCAATACGCCCAAATCCATTGATTGCCACTCGTTGCATGACTCGACCTTTTATATGCCTATTTTAAAACTCTTCTATGTTAAAGGATTTCTGGCGCCGTACATTAAAAACTTCAGTGAAAATACTGATTTTCGATTATTTTATTTCTGATACATTCGTCTATATTCAAGCCATTTAAAATTGCGTTTATTTTTTAATGTGATGGATATCCACAGATTCTGCTTCGGGAAAATTCAATTTAATTATTCAGCAAAAAACCTGAGTAAATAAATCCTTCGCAATTGGTTTTAAAATGATTGGTGCATACTGCTTTTTCCGTTATAATTTGGCGTTTTAAATTTTTAAGCCCCGCATTGCAGCAGAGCTCTTGTATGCTTGTCAGACTGTGGTGTTTTAGCCAAATCGGAAATTATGGAGTGACTTGGTTGTGAGTACTCGTTTTATGACATCAGCTGAAATTCGTGAAGCATTTTTGCGTTACTTTGAATCGCAAGGGCATACACGTGTCGCGTCGAGTTCTCTAGTACCTGCCAATGACCCAACTTTGCTGTTCACCAATGCTGGTATGAACCAGTTTAAAGATTGCTTCTTAGGTCTAGAAAAACGCGATTATGTACGTGCAGTGTCATCACAAAAATGCGTGCGCGCAGGTGGTAAGCACAACGACTTGGACAATGTGGGTTATACAGCACGTCACCACACTTTCTTTGAAATGTTAGGTAACTTTTCATTTGGTGATTACTTCAAACGTGATGCGATCAAATTTGCCTGGGACTTTTTGACTAACGAAGAATGGCTTGGTCTTCCTAAAGATAAACTCTATGCAACCGTTTACCACACCGATGATGAAGCCTTTGACATCTGGAACAAAGAAATCGGTCTAGACGCTTCACGCATTATTCGTATTGGTGACAACAAAGGCGGTCAATACGCATCAGATAACTTCTGGGCAATGGGTGACACCGGTCCTTGTGGTCCATGTTCTGAAATCTTCTTTGACCATGGCGATCATATCTGGGGTGGCTTACCGGGTTCTCCTGAAGAAGATGGCGACCGTTTCATTGAAATCTGGAACAACGTTTTCATGCAGTTCAACCGTACTGCGGATGGCGTATTACACCCTCTTCCAGCGCCTTCTGTGGATACAGGTATGGGCTTGGAGCGTATTTCAGCTGTTCTTCAGCACGTTAACTCAAACTACGAAATCGACCTGTTCCAGCACTTGCTAAAAGCTGCTGCTGAAATTATTGGTTTAGATACGTCTGAACTTGAAGCAAAAGCACAAGCAGAAAACAAACCAGTTGAATACCCTGCTTCACTTAAAGTTGTTGCTGACCATGCACGTTCATGCTGCTTCCTGATTGCTGATGGCGTAAACCCATCGAACGAAGGTCGTGGCTATGTATTGCGTCGTATCATTCGTCGTGCAGTACGTCACGGTAACAAACTAGGTGCGACTGGTTCGTTCTTCCACAAAATGTTGAAGCCACTGATTGAAGTGATGGGTGCAGCATATCCTGAACTTGCAGCCAACCAGGCACGTATCGAAGCGCAACTTCTGAAAGAAGAAGAGCAATTTGCTAAAACACTTGAGCAAGGTCTTAAATTGCTTGAAGGCGAATTGGCGCAGTTAAAAGGTTCTGTAATTCCGGGCGAAGTAGTATTTAAACTTTACGATACTTACGGTTTCCCGACTGACTTGACTGCTGACATCGCACGTGAACGTGACTTAACCATTGATGAAGCTGGTTTCGAAACTGAAATGGCTGCACAGCGTCAACGCGCACGTGATGCAGGCAAATTCGCAATCGACTATAATTCTGTTGTGAAAGTCGAAGGTGAAACTCAGTTTGAAGGTTACGATGCAACTGCGGGTCAAGGTCAAATCATCGCAATCTACAAAGATGGCGAGCAAGTTGACGAAGTGGTTGAAGGCGACGAAGCACTGATCGTACTTAACCAAACACCTTTCTACGCAGAAAGCGGTGGTCAAATCGGTGATACAGGACTCTTCAAAAACGATACTGGTATTTTCGAAGTTCAAGATACCAAGAAATCTGGTGGTGCATTTGTACACCAAGGTATCGTGACTATGGGTAACTTGAAAGTTACTCAAAATGTAGAAGCAACGGTTAAAGCAGACATTCGTGCAGCAACGGCACGTAACCACTCTGCGACTCACCTGCTACATGCTGCATTACGTCAAATTTTAGGTTCACATGTACAGCAAAAAGGTTCATTGGTTGCATCTGACGTGTTACGTTTTGACTTTGCCAACGACCAGCCTGTAAGCTTTGAACAGCTGCAAGAAATTGAACGCTTGGTCAATGCTGAAGTGATTGCCAATACTGCGGTGTCTACTGAACTTCTGGATATCGAGTCTGCGAAGGCTAAAGGCGCGATGATGCTGTTTGGTGAGAAATATGGTGACGAAGTACGTGTACTGTCTATGGGTTCAGTGATTGAAGAGAAAAACTTCTCAATCGAACTTTGCGGTGGTATTCACGTAAAACGTACCGGTGATATCGGTCTGTTCAAAATCACCTCTGAAGGTGGTGTGGCAGCCGGTGTACGTCGTATTGAAGCAGTAACAGGCACTAAAGCAGTTGAAGTTGCGCAAAAAGCCGATCGCGATATCAATACGATTAACGGTTTGCTCAAAGCGCAAAAAGACCAGACTTTAGAAAAAGTTGAAGCACTGGTTGATACTGCATCGAGCTTGCAGAAACAGATCGAACAACTCAATCAAAAACTTGCTAGCCTGCAAGCTGGTGAACTTCTAAGCCAAGTTCAAAGCATTGCAGGTCGTGCAACCTTGATTACAACTGTTGAAAACATGGATGCAAAAGCACTACGCAACCTGCACGACGGTGTGAAATCAAAATTAAAAAATGCAGTGATTGTTCTGGCAGGTGTAGAGGGTGACAAGGTGAGCTTGATCGCATCTGTAGCAAAAGACTTTACTGCTTCTATTAAAGCAGGTGACATCATCAAACATTTGGCAACTGAGCTAGGTGGTAAAGGTGGTGGTAAACCTGACTTGGCACAAGGTGGCGCGCCACTTAACGAGAAGTTTGCTCCAGTGATGGCAGATTTAACTGCCTGGCTTGCAGCAAAATAAAACTTCAATTTTGTGTAACTGACCCTGATAGGTACATCAGGGTCATGGCTTATATGGAACAACTATGGCATTAATCGTTCAAAAATATGGCGGTACCTCTATGGGTACTCCCGAGCGCATTTTAAATGTTGCTCGTCGTGTAAAGCGCTGGCATGACCACGGCCACAAGGTAGTGGTAGTGGTATCAGCAATGAGTGGCGAAACCAATCGTCTACTTGCTTTAGCGAAGGCCATTACCGAAACCCCTGACCCACGTGAACTAGACCAAATGGTATCTACGGGTGAACAGGTTACGATTTCTATGTTAGCAATGGCGCTGAACTCAATTGGAGTTGAAGCAAAATCACTAACAGGTCGCCAGGTTGGCATGAAAACCGACAGCTCATTCAATAAGGCACGTATCGAATCCATTGATACTGAAGTCCTGAACTCAAATCTGGATGCAGGCCGCGTACTTGTCGTTGCCGGTTTCCAGGGTTTTGATGAACATGGCAATACCACTACTTTAGGGCGTGGCGGTTCTGATACTTCAGGTGTTGCAATTGCTGCCGCACTCAAAGCAGATGAATGCCAAATTTATACCGACGTTGACGGTGTATATACCACCGATCCACGTGTTGCACCAAAAGCAAAAAAAGTTGATCGTATTTCATTTGAAGAAATGCTTGAGATGGCGTCACTCGGTTCTAAAGTCCTGCAAATTCGTTCAGTTGAATTTGCTGGTAAATACCAGGTGCCTTTACGCGTATTATCAAGTTTCGACAATGACAACGATGGCGCATTCGACGAAGAGTTTAAGCAAAACGTTGGTACACTTATTACGACTGAATTGGAAGACAATATGGAACAGCCAATTATCTCCGGTATCGCATTTAACCGTGACGAAGCAAAATTAACTATTTTAGGCGTGCCTGACGAACCGGGTATTGCTTCTAAAATTTTGTGCCCGATTGGTGATGCCAATGTTGAAGTGGATATGATTATCCAGAACGTTGAAGAAGATGGTACAACTGATTTCACTTTTACTGTGAACCGTGGCGAATTAAATAAAGCCAAAGCTATTCTTGAAGCAACTGCTCAAGAAATTGGTGCACGTGAAGTTGCGACCCGTTCAGATATCGTAAAAGTATCGATCGTAGGTGTCGGTATGCGTTCACATGCCGGTGTAGCGAGCAAAATGTTTACAGCATTGGCAGATGAAGGTATTAACATCCTGATGATCTCGACGTCTGAAATCAAGATTTCTGTGATCATTGAAGAAAATTATCTTGAACTTGCGGTTCGTTCATTGCATACCGCATTCGGTTTAGACCGTGAACAAGGCGAATCTAGCGCACGTGCTTAAGCGTTAAGATAGAATATTGTCATTGTTTGACAGTATTTTATAAAAGTCTACAAAAATGCAGAGCCACTATAGTTTTTTTTATAGTGGCTCTGTTATATTAAGCCTGAGGATTTTTAACCAGCTGAGATAGATTAAAATCTTTCACCCAGATGACAGAATTTCTATCCAGATCTTATTTTGTAATTTTTGGTTGTGCTTTTTGTTTTACATTCAATAGATTGCAGGTTTTGCATTTTGCAAGGAGAAAAACATGCTGATTCTGACTCGACGCGTCGGGGAAACTTTAATGATTGGTGATCAAGTCAGTGTGACTGTGCTTGGTGTAAAAGGTAACCAGGTTCGTATCGGGGTAAATGCTCCGAAAGAAGTCTCTGTGCACCGTGAAGAGATTTACCAGCGTATCCAGCATGAACGTGCAATGCATGAACATCTTCAACATATCGATCAAGATTACCAACCTTCTTATGAAGACGATAGCCAGACACAAAATAACTTTAACCGTTAATGTTTGTGCGAAGAATAAAGCGGCTTTTGAGCCGCTTTAAATTTGTCTAAATTTTATACAAAAATATTAAATACTTAGATAATTTAAAATAAAACTTAAAGTTCTGCACCCTGCTGTAATGCTGCAATCACCTTTTTTACCGGCCCAAAACTGCGACGATGCTCATCAATCACGCCATGTAAGGCAATCGCTTCAAAATGTGCCTTGGTCGGATAACCCTTGTGCTTGGCAAAGCCAAATTGCGGATGCTTCTGGTCCATCTCGATCATCTGATGATCACGGGTTACTTTCGCCAGAATACTGGCTGCTGAAATTTCAGCATGCAGTGCATCACCACCCACCACGGCATCACAGCTCATAGCAAGGCCCTGTGGAATCTTGTTGCCATCGACCAATACATGCTCAGGCTGAACTGGCAAAGCTTCTACAGCACGGCGCATGGCCAGCAAAGAAGCTTGCAAAATATTATGTTCATCAATCTCTGCCGCAGAAGCCTCAGCAATGGCCCATGCCAGCGCTTTTTCCTGAATCTCGATAAAAAGTTTTTCACGCTTCTTTTCAGTGAGTTTTTTAGAATCATTTAAACCCTCAATCGGGTTGTTCGGATCCAAAATAACTGCCGCAGCGACCACCGAACCCACTAATGGCCCACGCCCTGCTTCATCTACACCCGCAATCTTCATGTCTATTTTTCCATAAAAAATAGGCTGAACCAGTCAGCCTATTTCAATTTAATCTTGGCTTAGTTTACAGCTTCAGCTACACAAGCGTTAATGGTTTTTGCAACCACATTGCCGACAATCGTCGCACGTGCTGCCGGGTCAATCGCTGCAGTCGCCAAATCTACCGCTGTTACGCTTTGGGGTGCTTTTTCGCTGACACAGCCACAAATTTCAGTCTGGATATTCTGCTTTTGGGTCGTAGTCATTAGACGTGTAGCTGTTTGCCATGCTGGAATATTATTCAGCTCAGTCGTACATTTTGCATTGATCGCGATTTTAAGCGCAGCCCCACCCAGCTGTTGAGTCGTGGTTTGCGTTTCAGGGCTGCCTGTTGTTGCACAAGCCGATAAAACCAAAGTAAGCGGAGCAAGTGCAGCCAATAATTTTTTCACAGATCTGTTCCTTGTTTATTCATATATGAAGCGTGACGCTATTGTGCCGAAATTCACCTGAATAAGAAATCTATAAATCATCCTGAATGTTTAATCTGCACCCAGCCATTTCAATGGATGTTGCATGAAAGCCACCATAGCGTTGCAGATTTGGAATTGCTGGGCTGATTCGCCCTTTGCTAAGGTGCATCCATCTTTGAGGGCAATCGAAAATCACATGGAAAAAGTACAATATTACACGCGCACGGCACAATGGTTGCACTGGATCATGGCAGTTATCTTTATTGCGGCCTGGCTGATTGGTTTTTATAGTGGGAATTTTTTAAGTTATGAGGTCGATGGCAGCTTTAAAGGCGATGTCATCACCCTGCATAAAAATATCGCCACCACCATTATTTTCCTGTTGGTTGTGCGAATTTTCTGGAGTTATACCCATCCTGCCCCTGAACTACCGGACACTATGTCATCCCGGATGAAAACTTTGGCACATGCAGGTCATCTGGCTTTGTATTTTATGCTGATTGCTCTACCTGTCACCGGCTGTTTATATAGCTGGAGTCTGGGCTATCCAGCACCAGTGCTATATTTATTTAACCTGCCGGCACTGATTGCAGAAAATCCGGCTGTAACCGCGATCGTAAAACCCCTGCATATCTGGCTTTCCTGGGCAGTTGGCTTACTTTTAGTTGGACATATTTTCGCAGCACTGAAACATCATTTTATCGATAAAGATCATGTACTCAACAGCATGATCCGACAATCCAAATCTTCTAAAAAATAATCTGCAAAACCACACTCAATCAGCTTTCATTGCAAAGCTGATTTTATTTTAAGAACTCGGTCATGCAGCCTTTCAGACTGTTTGCAATAGCCTGTTGCGTGAGTTTTGACTTTACTTCTTCATCCAGAGTCGCTTTCAGTAAAGTGCTTGCCGGAATATCCTTGAGTGCATGCTCACCTACACATGAACAGACATTCTGTTCAAGTTCAGCTTTATTTTTATCCTGCATAAAATAGGTCGAGGCAGTCCAGAATTTAGATGCTTTCAATTCTTTTGCACATTGGTATTCAATCACGGGTTTTAAAGTACGCTGTGTCAAAGTCATATCCGCATTTGAGCAAGCAGATATCAACACGCTACTGATGAGCAGAATTATATTTTTCAATTTCATATCCATCTATAAAAACAAAGGCAGAGCGAACCCTGCCTTTTATTTAAAAACTTAAACCAGGGCACGGATCTGGTTGATCCATTGCTCTTTTTCAGTATCAGTAATAAAAGAGGCTTCAAATGAGTTAATGGCCAACTGCTTGAGTTCCTCATTGCTTAAATCCAGTGCTTCAGCAATGGCAATAAAATTGTCATTCATATAACCACCAAAATAAGATGGATCATCTGAATTGACCGTGACATGCACACCTTGCTGTAAGAGGCGACGGATATTATGCTGCTGCATATCATCCACGACGCAGAGTTTCAGGTTTGACAATGGGCAAACCGTCAGTGGCATCTTTTCTGCGATCAGGCGCTGCATTAACGCCGGATCTTCTTCCGAACGTACACCATGATCAATACGATTCACTTTCAGCAAATCTAAAGCTTCCCAGACATAGGCTGCCGGGCCTTCCTCACCTGCATGTGCTACAACCAAGAAACCTGCTTCACGCGCTTTAGCAAAGACACGTTCAAACTTTGAAGGTGGATGCCCGACTTCACTTGAGTCCAAACCGACTGCAATAATCTGGTCTTTATAAGGTAAGGCCTGTTCCAATGTTGCAAATGCAGCATCTTCGCTTAAATGACGCAAGAAACACATAATCAGATGAGAACTGATATCCAGTTTAGCTTTGGCATCATCACAGGCTTTTTGCAAGCCGTTGATCACGGTTGAAAAAGCAACACCACGATCGGTATGGGTTTGTGGATCAAAGAACATTTCAGTATGCACGACCCGGTCTTCAGCACATTTTTCAAAATACGCCCACGCCAGATCATAAAAATCCTGTTCATGAATCAATACAGCTGCACCAGCATAATAAATATCCAGGAACGACTGAAGATTATGAAAGTTATAGGCCTGTTTAACTTCTTCAACAGATTTATACGGGATGGCAATTTTATTACGCTGAGCGATCGCAAACATTAGCTCAGGCTCAAAAGTGCCCTCAATATGAACATGAAGCTCAGCTTTTGGCAAAGCTCGAATCAACTCAAGACGGTTCATCGCTTCTCCTCATGAAACCTAAAATAATAAAAAAAGGGTGCAAACTGAGTTTACACCCTTTCCAAATCTAGAAAAATTAGCCGCCAAATAGTGCGAATTTAAGCGTCCATAGTACTGCAATAATCCAGACCATATACGGTACAGTTGATGCCTTACCGGTTAACAATTTGATCAGTGCATAGCTAATGAAGCCCATCGCAATACCATCCGCAATCGAATAGGTAAATGGCATAAATACAATGGTTAAAAATGCAGGAACTGCTTCTGTAATATCTTCCCAGTCAATATGCACGATACCTTGAATCATTAAGACACCGACAAATAACAGCGCTGGTGCTGTTGCAAAGCTTGGTACAGACTGTGCCAATGGTGCAAGGAACAAACAGGCAACAAACAGGATACCGACTACAACAGCAGTTAGACCTGTACGGCCACCGGCTGCTACGCCCGCAGAAGATTCAATGTATGGCGTAGTTGAAGATGTACCCAGCGCTGCACCTGCAACAATTGCAGAAGAGTCCGCAAAAAGTGCTTTTTTCAAACGCGGCAGTTTGCCATCTTTCAACAAGCCTGCACGGTGTGAAACACCTACAAGCGTACCGGTTGAGTCGAATAAATCGACCAGGAAGAAGACAAAAATCACGCCAATTAAACTGGCAGTGAACAGACCTTCAAAGCTCATTTGCATAAATGTGGGTGCAATCGATGGCACTGCGCCAACCACACCTTTAAATTCACTCAGACCCAATGCTGCTGAAATACCGGTTAACACCAAAATACTGATGATGATCGCACCACGCACTTTAAAGTGATGCATCACAACAACCAGAAGGAAACCAAATAATGCAAGCAAAACCGATGGTTGTTTTAAATCGCCCAAACCTACCAACGTAGCAGGATTATCCACAATCAGGCCGGCATTTTTCAAAGCAATCAGCGCAAGGAATAAGCCAATACCACCACCGATGGCCAGTTTCAGCGACATTGGAATCGCATTTACAATGGCTTCACGGATTTTGAACATGCTGATCGCAATAAACACAAGACCCGAGATAAACACAGCCCCAAGTGCTGTTTGCCAAGGCACACCCATTCCCAAACATACGGAATAGGTAAAAAAGGCATTCAAGCCCATGCCTGGTGCAAGTGCAATTGGATAATTTGCAATCAAGCCCATGACTAAACAGCCAATCGCGGCTGCAAGACAGGTTGCTACAAAGACAGCCCCATGATCCATCCCCGTTTCGGACAAAATCATCGGATTGACAATAATGATGTAACACATCGTTAAGAATGTAGTTACACCGGCAAGAACTTCTGTACGGAAACTGGTTTTGTTTTCACTCAGTTTAAACAGACGTTCAAGCATACTTTCTGAAGATGGATTAGGAGTCGTCATGACCTAGCCCCTATTGAGTAAACTTTATGCTTTAAGCAAGCCGTCAAATAAATGAAATTTTATAAAAAAAATTCATCAATTTTAAGGATGTGTTAGCAACGAATATGCCAGCATAGCCATTTGACGGGTTAAAATGTTGGAACAGCTTACAGCCCCAGGGCTATGCTATAAAAACCCAAAAAAAAATCTAAACAAAAAAGCTGCATAACCTTTATGCAGCTTTATTTTCTTGATTTAAACCAAATGCTTAACAAGATGAATTCTGCTTCATCCTGATCGTTGGCAAATTATAACACATTGATTTCTTATTGCTTCTTAGATTTTACACTTTATTAGAAATTAATATATCTTAAATGAATACTTTAAATTTTTATTATATTTATTATTGATTTAATTTTATCATTTTAGCCCAATCAACGAAAGAAGATTGTCTAGCCTGCTTAATGTCGATGCCGATTGGATTCCAGCAATTTGCTTGAATCACGTCCATCGTTCAAGACATGACGGATCTTTTCATATTTTCTGATTTCGGACTGTTTATGGACACAAAATCCTAATAAACTGATCATTAAGGCAAAAACAGGGATAGCATATATTTTCATTTTTATTATGCTGCTTTGTAACACTATGCAATTATGCTAACAAAAAACCTAACAAACTTGTGACATGGTTTACATTTAACCCGATAGAAGGCATTTATTTATCCTCTAAATATTAATTTTATGTCGTTTTATTTATTAATACTTAGGGCGTGTCATCAATTAAGCCATATCATGATTGAAGCAAGGTAGATTGCTGACAGGAAGTTTTGAGCCAATTTATCATAGCGCGTAGCAATACCTCGATACTGCTTGAGCTTGGCGAAGAAGTTC